>JAKEHP010000495.1 GCA_022614955.1 Candidatus Methylomirabilota bacterium | reverse complement strand
TCATTTCAGGAATCCCCGCTCGCCTCGAGCCAGCCGCTCCCGCATGTCGGCGGGGAGCTCGTCGAACGCGTCGGCGATGGAGAGCTCTTCCAGGGAATAGTGGGCCTCGGGGTTGGCCGCGAGCGCCTGCCGGGTCTGCTCGGCACGACTGAAGTGGCCCCGCAACGGGAAGTCCTTGCGCAGGGGGTACCCCTCGGCGTAGGTCTCCCACATGAGGATCCGGCGGAGGTCCGGGTGGCCGGTGAACACCACCCCGAACATGTCGAACACCTCCCGCTCCAGCCAGTCGGCGCCCCGCCAGAGGTCGCAGACCGAGGCCACCTCCAGCGGTGCCTGCTTGTCCAGCCCCGCCTTGACCCGGAGGTCGGCCTTGCGGCCCAGGGACCGCAGCTGCCACACCACCTCGAGCGGCCGCTCGGGGTCCCGGTAGTCCACCGCGGTGACATCGGTGAGGTAATTGAACTCCTGGCCCGGCGTGGTCTTGAGCCAGGCCAGCACGTCGTGGCTCCGCTCCCGGCGCACGTAGACCACGGTATCGCCGCAGGAGACTGCGTGACGCTCGATGGCGTTCCCGAACTCGCTGCGGAGCGCGGGGACAGAAGGAGAGAGAGTGCTCATGGGACCAGAAGGCCGCCGTCGGGGCGGGACGCGGCCACCGGGTCCGGGATGATCCCCCGGCGCGGGCCGGCGGTCACGCCGACCTCGTCTGGTGCACCGAGTTTCCAAACGGCTCTGACAGCTCGTCCACCCGCTCGGGCGGCAGGAAGAGCCCCGAGGGACCAACCAGATGCTCCTCCCGCAGCATCTCGTCGGCGATGGTCTCGCCCTTGATCTTCTTCTGAAGGAGGAGGATGCCGTACATCAGGCCTTCGGGCCGCGGAGGGCACCCGGGAACGTACACGTCCACCGGGATGATGGTGTCGATGCCCTGCACCATCGAGTAGTTGTCGAAGATCCCGCCCGACGACGCGCAGGCCCCCATCGAGATCGACCATTTGGGCTGGGTCATCTGGTCCCAGATCCGCCGGATGACCGGCGCGAGCTTGAACGGGAGCCGCCCGGCGCAGATGAGCACATCCGCCTGCCGGGGGGAGAAGCTCAT
>JAKEHP010000494.1 GCA_022614955.1 Candidatus Methylomirabilota bacterium | reverse complement strand
CATGGCTGCTCCTGTCCGGCGGGATGGATCTCCCTCGAGTCATCGCCTGGAGCCTGGCCCCCGGTCTGGTGGCATTCGTCCTGCTTGCGGCGGTGCTGCGAGCCCGCCCCTCGAGCTCCCCGAGCGGGAGGCCGGGGACGGGTGATCCCCCCACGGACGCCAGCGGTCCGGTGTTTTGGGCCCCGGTGCTGGCGCTGACGGCCCTGTCCTTCTTCCGGCTTCCCGAGACCCTGCTGATCCTGCGGTTGCAGGATCTGGGGGTGAGAATCGCCCTCGTTCCGCTGGTCTGGGCCGGCCTGCACGTGGTGCGTAGCCTGAGCTCCTACCCGGGCGGGTGGCTGTCGGATCACCTGGGACCGAGGCAGTCGGTCGCGGCGGGTGGGCTGGTCTTCGCCACCGTGGGCGGGTTCCTCGCCCTCAACCTGGCGCCCGCGACGGCGATCCTGACCTTCCTGGTGCTGGGCCTCAGCGCCGGGCTCACCGAGGGGGCGGAGCGCGCGCTGGTGGCCCGCCTGGCCCCGGTTCGTACCGGCCGCGGATTCGGGGCCTACCACGCCCTCATCGGACTGGCGGCGCTTCCCGCCGGGCTGCTGTTCGGCTCGGTCTATCAATCGACTGGGGGGCCCCGCGCCCTGTGGCTGTCGGCCGGGGGTATGCTTCTCGCTGTGCTGGCCTGGCTGGTGGTTTCCCGCGGTAGGGAGAGAGACCCGGAATGACTCGCGGGCTCGCGGTGACGCTCGCCGTGCTGTCGGGACTCGCCGGTGCCTCGCGAGCTGCGGAGGCGCAGGTGCTGGTGCGGGTAGGAGAGGCGGGACGCGCCACCTACTCCGAGCTCCACGAGGCGTTGCGGGCGGGTACGCCGGCCGCGGCTCGAGTGCTCGAGATCACCGGTGCGACTGGTCCGGGCCCGCTCTGGCGGCGGGTCAGAGGTGCGCTCGATGGTCGTGACGAGTGGAACGATGGATTACTCGCGCTCACCCGGCTGGCCGAGCTGCCCCCCGGACCCTATGCGGACAGCGCCGTGGGGCTGCGGAAGAAGATCCTGGGCGGGTCGGTCAAGGCGCCTCCCGGCCGCGATCCGGCCGACCTGGTGCCGCCCCTGGATGCTCTCGAGCTGATGCGGGCGCGGGCCAAGCAGGGTGATG
>JAKEHP010000493.1 GCA_022614955.1 Candidatus Methylomirabilota bacterium | reverse complement strand
CATGAACCATTCACCATGGACGAACATGAGTATACTGGTTGACAAGTCGACGCGGGTCGTCGTGCAGGGGATCACCGGCCGAGAGGGGGCGTTCCACGCGGCGCGGTGCAAGGAGTACGGTACCACCGTCGTCGGGGGTGTCACCCCGGGAAAGGGGGGGACGACCCATGACGGGTTTCCCGTCTGGAATACGGTCGTCGAGGCGGCGGCGCAGGAAGGGGCGAATTGCTCCCTAATTTTCGTGCCGCCTCCCGCGGCTGCCGACGCGATCATGGAAGCAGCCGCTACGGGCATCCCCGTTATCGTCTGCATCACGGAGGGCGTTCCCGCCACCGACATGGTTCGGGTGCGGGAGTTCCTCGCCTCGACCGGGAGCCGACTGATCGGCCCGAATTGCCCCGGCGTGATCACCCCCGGGCAGGCCAAGGTCGGGATCATGCCGGGCCACATTCATCGCGAGGGACCGGTCGGGGTCGTCTCCCGGAGCGGCACGCTCACCTACGAGGTCGTCCATCAGCTCACGGGGCGCGGAATCGGCCAGTCCACATGCGTGGGGATCGGCGGCGATTCCGTGGCCGGCACCAGCTTCGTGGACGCGCTCCGACTGTTCAACGATGACCCCGAGACGCACGCGGTCATGCTGGTCGGGGAGATTGGGGGAACGGCCGAGGAGGAGGCAGCGGCCTTGGTCCAGGCCCACATGCAGAAACCGGTGATCGGGCATGTGGCGGGGATGACGGCCCCGCCCGGCCGGCGGATGGGACATGCGGGGGCGATCATCGCGGGCGGCAAGGGAACGGCGGAAGAGAAGGTGAGGGCCATGGAGGCGGCGGGGATCCACGTCTGTCGGTCTCCGGCTGAGATGGGGGCCACGGTCGAAAAGGTCTTCCGGGCCGGTTAGCTCCGCAGGGGATTCCAGGGGGCTCTTCCCTGTGGTCACGGGGCCCCGAGATGAGGCCACCTGCTTGCCAGGTGGTTTTTCTGTTGAAACAGGGGGCGTACATGGAGCGGACACTGGCCATCATTAAACCGGATG
>JAKEHP010000492.1 GCA_022614955.1 Candidatus Methylomirabilota bacterium | reverse complement strand
AGCCGCTCATGCTCTCCATTCCACCCGCAACGATGCAGTCCGCGGCCCCGACCTGGATAGCCTGCACGCCCATGAGGATCGCCTTCATCCCGGAACCGCAGACTTTATTCACCGTGGTGGCGCCGACGCTCTCCGGGATGCCCGCGTAGATCGCGGCCTGGCGGGCCGGGGCCTGCCCCAGGCCGGCCGAGACTACGTTCCCCATCAGGACCTCGTCCACCCGGACCGGCTCCACCTTCGCCCGGCGCAGCGCCTCCCCGATGGCCACCGCGCCCAGGCGGGGGGCGGGGATGCTCGCCAGGCTCCCGGCGAAGGAGCCGATAGGGGTCCGAGCGGCGCTCAGGATGACAACGTCTCTCACGGTTCTTCCCCCTTTGTCGGGGCCGGCACTGCCCCCCCATCCCGCGGCGCGCCCCCGAGCGGCCCCCCGGTGACGATGCCCCGGAAGATCAGGTCCATGATCTGCTCCGCCACCTCCTCCGGCCGGTATCCCCGGAGGTTCCAGCGCTTCAGCGCGAGCACGGCGCACAGGAACACGATGGCGATGGCCAGCAGGTCGGCATCCTGCGGCCGGAACTGCCCCTCCTCCTGCCCCCGCTGCAGGATGGTGCGAAAGAAAGCTACGTAGGACCGGTCCACCTCGAAGAGGCTCTGCCGCGCCGTCTTCCCGAGGACGTGGGACTCCTGGTAGAGGAGGAGCACCAGGTCCTGGTACTCGTGGTAGATCCTGAACGTGGTCTCGAGGGCGACCTCGAGCTGCGCCGTCGGATCGTCAATGCCCTGCACCGCCGTGAGCATCCGCTCCCGGAACTGGGTGAAGATCCGGTGATAGATGAGGTAGAGGATGTCTTCCTTCGTCTTGATGTAGGCGTAGAGGGTCCCGATCCCGAGGCTCGAGGCTTCGGCGATCTCCCGGACCGTGGTGTTGTGGAAGCCCTTCCGGGTGAAGAGCTTGAGGGCGGCGTCGCAGATCTGCTCGTGCCGGCGGGCGATGAGGTCCTGGT
>JAKEHP010000491.1 GCA_022614955.1 Candidatus Methylomirabilota bacterium | reverse complement strand
GGAGCGCCCCGCTGCCCGAGCACCCGGTGACCCAGGTCTCCCACCCGGATGCCGAGACCTACTGCCGGTGGGCCGGGAAGCGCCTCCTCACGGAGGCGGAGTGGGAGAAGGCGGCCCGCGGGTCCGAAGGGCGGCCCTACCCGTGGGGGGAGACGTTTGAGGTCGGCCGGGCCAACACGATAGGAGCGGCCGACGGGTTCCCGGAGGTGGCGTCGGTGGGCTCCTTCCCGGCCGGGGTCAGCCCCTACGGCGCCCTGGACATGGCGGGGAATGTCTGGGAGTGGACGGCTGACTGGTACCGGGCCGACTACTACGGGACTGCCCCGGCTCGCAACCCCCCGGGGCCACCGGGTGGCAAAACCCGGGTCGTCCGGGGAGGCTCCTGGGGGGGTCCCCCGGACTGGAGCACCGTGACGAATCGCTACGACCGTTCCCCCGACTACCGGAACAACAAGATCGGCTTCCGCTGCGCAAGAGACGCCCGCTGATCCCCCCTACGGATTAACCGTCGCCCGCCGGAGGGCGACCCCATAGCGCTTCCCCGGGTGGTCTGTGAGGTCGTGCATCACGAGGTCCAGCGTGAGGACCGTCGCCTGGCCGGGTCGGATTCGGAACGACAAGGCGGCCATCCCCCGCGACGGGACCGCCACCGCCACCTCCTCCCCGCTCCCCAGGGTGCCGCGGCCGCCTCCGTCAAGCCGTCAGGTCCCTGCTTTACTTGGCCCGCTCGCATGGTCTACACTAAGGCGCCTTGGTGGGGGTGGCTGACGTTTCCCTGCCACTCGCCTGCTTCCCGGGAGGTTCGCATGCCGTCTCCTGTCACCGAACGGGTCCGGGAACGGATCCTCCAGGAAGTGGTCCCCTTCGTCGAGAAGCCCTCCCGCTACATCGGGCGGGAGTTCCTCACCGTCCGGAAGGATCCCGAGGCCGCGGCCGTCCGGGTGGCGCTCGCCTTCCCGGATGTCTACGAGATCGGGATGTCCCACCTCGGCCTGAAGATACTCTACCAGCTTCTGAACCGGCGGCCGGAGGTGGTGGCGGAGCGGGTCTACTGCCCCTGGACCGACTTCGAGACGCTGGCGCGACGTCGGGGGATCCCACTGGCCAGCATCGAGTCCGGGCTGCCGCTCCGGGCGTTTGACCTCGTCGGCTTCACCCTCCAGTACGAGCTGTCCTACGCCACGATCCTCCACATGCTCGAGCTGGGGGGCATTCCGCTGCGCAGCGCCGACCGGGGGGAGGGGGACCCGTTCGTGGTGACCGGCGGTCCCTGCGCCTACAGCCCGGAGCCCATCGCCGACTTCATTGACTGCTTCGTCATCGGGGACGGGGAGGAGGCCATCCACGATCTGGTGAACACCACCCTGGCCTGGCGGCGGGCGGGCGGGCGCCGGCAGGAGCTCCTCCAGGCCTGGGCGGCCCTGCCGGGGCTGTACGTCCCCGCCTGCTGGCAGCCGGGTCAGGTCATCGAGAAGCGGACCGTGACCCGCCTGGACACCGTTGACTACGCCGAGATCCCGGTCCCCTTCATGGAAATCGTCCACGACCGCGTGAACATCGAGGTGATGCGGGGCTGCACGGTGGGGTGCCGGTTCTGCCAGGCCGGGATGGTCTACCGGCCGCTCCGAGAGCTGCCGGCCGACGAGATCCGGGAGATGACGCAGAGAGCGCTGGCCGCGACCGGCTACGAGGAGGCCTCGCTCAACTCCCTCAGCATCGCCGACCTCTCCTGCCTGTCGGGCCTCATCCCGAAGCTGATGGACGACTTCCAGGGGGACCGGATCGGCCTCTCCCTCCCCTCCCTCCGGGTCAAGGGCTTGAAGCCGGAGCTGGCCGGTGAGATCCTCCGGGTGAAGCGGACCGGCTTCACCATCGCCCCCGAAGCCGGGAGCCAGCGCCTCCGGGAGGTCATCAACAAGGGGATCGTGGACGAGGAGGAGGTC
>JAKEHP010000490.1 GCA_022614955.1 Candidatus Methylomirabilota bacterium | reverse complement strand
CGCCGCGACGGTGGACTTTCCCACTCCCCCCTTGCCCGAGGATACCGCGATGACCCGGCCGAGTTCGGGCTGCTCCGCCGACTCGGCGCCGCCGGGCGGCGGGCCGGGCGGCGGGCCCGGCGGACCATGGGTCACCTTGGCCGGGCCGGCGGGATTGGACACCGTGATCTTGATGCCGTCCCGGCGGACGCCCTCCACCGCCTGCACGGCCGCCCGGGCCTGGCGAACCAGGGTAGCCGGATCGTCGGGGGCGAGCAGGAAGGTGAAGCTCACCCCGCCATCCGGCAGGACCGCGAGGTCGCGGATCATCCCCGCCGAGAGCAGATCGTTGTCGAAGCGGGGATTGCGGACGCCGGCGAGGGCGGCCGTGACGCGGGCCTCGAGCGACGAGGACACCTAGACCGCCTCCACGTGCTTCACCTCGGGGACCATCTCGCGGAGCCGGCTCTCGATGCCCTGCCGGAGGGTAACCGTGGAGGCCGCGCACCCGTGGCAGGTCCCGCCCAGGCGCAGCAGCAGGATGCCCTCGCCCTCGTCGAAATCCACCACCTCCACCTGCCCGCGATGGGAGGCGATGTAGGGACGGAGGATGTCCAGGGTCTTCTCGATGCGATCGATGGTATCCATTGCGCCAAGGGACTGAATTCCTACTGCCTCATTCGGGAATATAGGCCCGCGCCGGGGGCGCTTCAACCGCTGGCGAGGGGGCCGGTGCCGTTCACGCCGAGGTAGGCTCGGGCCGCCTCGAGGACGGTGGATTGCACCTCGGCCATGGATCCCGCCAGGGCCAGGCCGGCCGCCTTGGTGTGTCCGCCACCGCCGAAGCGCTTCGCGAACGCGGCTACGTCCACGTCGCCCACGGAGCGGAGCGAGACCTTCACACGCCCCTGGCTCACCTCCCGGAACAGGAGAGCCATCCGCACGCCCTCGATGGACCGGGGGAATTCGACGACGCCGTCCAGATCGTCGGAGGAAACGCCCAACCGCTCGATGGCCCCGGGCGGCACCGTGACCCAGGCGAGCCCGTGCTCCGGCTCCACCACCAGCGTCTGGAGCGCCTCGGCGAAGAGCCTGGGCCGCCCTTCGGGGGCCCGGGCGTACACCTCCAGGTAGATCTCCTCGGGGTCCACCCCGGCCTCCAGCAGCTCGGCGG
>JAKEHP010000489.1 GCA_022614955.1 Candidatus Methylomirabilota bacterium | reverse complement strand
CGCGTTCCCCTCGGTCTTCGAGGCGCTGGGGATCTCGCTGGTGGAGGCGGCGGCCTGCGGCCTGCCCGCCGAGGGGGCGAAGCTGGCCCACTTCTGCTCCATGTGCGGCCCGCACTTCTGTTCGATGAAGATCACCCAGGACGTGCGGGAGTACGCTGCGAAGAAGGGGCTGGACGGTGCGGCGGCGCTCGAGGCAGGACTCAAGGAGAAGGCCGAGGAGTTCAGAGAGAAAGGGGCAGAAATCTATCTAAAGACACCCACGCAACGGTAGTTTTTTCACGAGGCTCGGGGGTAGTCGCCAATCCAGCGGACTCGGGACCTCTTTCCGCGGCACGCGGTGTAGAAAGCGCGATTCCCGGTCCAGACCTCGCTCTCCATCTTCTCGGCAAGGCTCAGGTATGCGCCATCATACGCTGGCAATTTCCAGCGCATCGCCAGGGAGAAAATTCGAGAGAGCTCCACAGCCATGAGCTTGATACCCGCCGCGAGCAAGAGAGCAAGAGCTTCCTCAGCCTGATCGCGTGTGAGGCGGCCTCACGCACCAGCTCAACCACCCTGACACCGATGGGTCCGATCTTTTCCCGAAGCCGGTCCATCCGCTCGACGAGGGCTCGGTTTGCTCTTCGCCGTTCAACGACCACAGGAGCTTTTTTGAGCGTGTTGACAAGGCTCTCCAAAAAGGCCCTGATGGTTGCTCCGCGGCCTCTGCTCCGGTGGGGGTACACATCGACCGGATATGGCTTCCCCGGCTCATAGATCAGCAGCGCCGGAACTTCTCTTCCGAACAAATATCCAGCGTGCCTTTTGCTCCCGAACACTTGTCTGACCTGATACTTCTTACGAGCGGTTGGGAGCGTCGCTTGAAGATACAGATCCGTCCTCTCCTCGTCGGACGTTGTCATGGTATCGACGATCTCCGACGAGACTCCCAGTTTCTCCAGGCGTTCGAGGAGTGTCCGGATCTCCCGGAGATCAAAGCCCTCATTCTCCGGCGAGGCGATCGGCCGTGTCTGCGAATGATGAACGAGCCTCAGCCTCACTTTTTCCCCTCTACCACTACCCCAACCACACCCCCTCCCCCATGTCAACCCATTTTCCCGAATCCAGCGGGCCGCACTTCTGCTCGATGAAGATCACCCAAGACGTGCGCGAGTAGGCGGCGACGAAAAACCTGGACGGGACGGCCGCGCTCGAAGCGGGGCTCAAGGAGAAGGCGAAGGAGTTCAGGGAGAGAGGGGCGGAGATCTACCTGAAGACCTAGGCGGCGGCGCGATCTGACCCCGATGTCCCCGACCCGCGGGCGCGGCGGGCCCGGGCCGCGGCGTGGGCCTTCCCCACCAGCGCCAGGACCGTCTCCACGGCGTGGGGCGCCGGGAACCGGCAGGTCACCCAGCCGGCCTGGGGCGCATGGGCGTGGGGCTCGGCCAGGCCGCGGGAGAGCGCCTCAGCCTGGGCAACCTGGGTCAGGCGGATGTCAATCTGATGCGGCCCGTGGAAGTGGGCGATCTCCCGCCCACCCACGTAGTAGGCGTGGGGACTGACGCGGTGGGCCTTCTCAATGATACCGGGAAGCGCGAGGATCTTCTTGCGCAGAATTTCGGCGGGACTCGTCTCAGAACTCATGCCTTCCTCCCCCGGGTTCCCCCGGTGACGCCTTTGAGAGTATCCCCCCGGGTGCAGGCTGTCAACCCCGGCACCACTCCGACCCGGCCCGACCGCCAGAAACACGAAGCCAGGGGGCGCTGCTGTCCCCTGGCTCCGGGGGAATTCCCCGTCGTTGCTCCGTGCTAGCCCCCCGTCCGCTTCCGGTGTCCGGGGGGGACGGCGGGCGGTCCGTGCTTCGCCCGCCAGCCCGGTGGGACCCGGGTGACTACCACGGGCACTGCCGTGACGGGCGTGGGATCCCAGGGGCCGGCGTGGGAGCGGCCGGTGAACCAGACGCCGTTCACCCGGTAGTACCAGATGCCCCCATACAGATAGACATCGGCGTGGATCTCGGGGGAATAATAGACGGCTGTCCCGGGAACGAGGACCCAGGTGGGGGTGGCCGTGACGACGACGGGAGGCGGCGTGACGACGACGGGCGCACGAGCGGGGGCGGGGGGAGCGGCCTGGCGCTGCTGCGCCGCATCCCCGATGACACCGCCCACAACGGCACCGCCCACGCCCCCGATGACGGCCCCCGCGCCTGCGTGGCCCGTCGTGCTCCCGGCGATGGCGCCGATCCCCATCCCGACGGCGGCGCCCGTGATGGCCCCCTGCTCCCGCGGCGTGAGGGGCGTGGCGCATGCCGTGACGAGGATTGCGACTGCCGGGATGCAAACAAGGCGCTTCATGCTGCTCCTCCTCTTGAGGCCAGCTCGGGGGGTCCCAGCCGACCTTCTGGACCGGGAGAGGTGCAACGGGGGTGCCAGGGGGCGAGGCCAGGGGGCGGGAGGCAGGGCGCGGAATTCTCCGCCAAGGCGGGCCGCAGGGGCGACCAGGCCGAGGAGCCGCCACTGACCGCGGGGTGCGGCGGCCGGCCGTGATACTTTTCTTCCCCGGAATGGACGGGCGCTCCCCTCGGCGTTGACCGGACAGGGCTGGAGCGGTAGCGTGGGGGCGCTACTTCGCTTTACCCAGCGCGCGCCGCACCCGGGCGAAGACGCGGTGGAACATCGGCCGGGTCAGGCGACCGGTGAGCGTGTTCTGCTGGCTCGGGTGGTAGGAGGTGACGAGAAGGGGGCCGCCCGGCAGATGGAACGCGGCCCCGTGGGCGAACGCGGGGCGGGGCGAGAGACGCGGCTGGCCCAGGGCGCGGCGGGTCTCGAGGTAGGCGTCAAGGGCGATACGCCCGAGAGCCACCACGACCTCCACGCGGTCGAGCAGCCGGATTTCCTCGAGCAGGTACGGCCGGCAGCGGTTCAGCTCCGCCCGGCTCGGCCGGTTGCCCGGCGGGGCGCAGTGGACGGCGGCCGTGATGTAGCAGTCCCGGAGGGTGAGGCCATCATCCCGATGGGTCGAGGCGGCCTGGTTGGCAAAGCCGAACCCGTGCAGGGCGATGAAGAGCCAGTCGCCGCTCCGGTCCCCGGTGAAGATGCGACCGGTCCGGTTCCCTCCGTGGGCGGCGGGGGCCAACCCGATGACGAGGAGACGCGCGGCCGGATCG
>JAKEHP010000488.1 GCA_022614955.1 Candidatus Methylomirabilota bacterium | reverse complement strand
TACTACTACTTCGCCCTGGGGGCGACCCTGGTGTGCATGATCCTCATGTGGTTCATCGTGAACTCCCCCTTCGGCTGGTCCCTCCGGGCCATCCGGGAGAACACCCACCGCTCGCAGTTCCTGGGGATCAACGACCGGTTCTACAAGGTCGTCGCCTTCACGATCGCCGGCGCTTTCGCCGGGGTGGCGGGCGGGCTCTATTCCCAGTTCCAGAAGTGGGCCGACCCGGAGTTGCTGTTCTGGACCACCTCGGCCAATCCGGTCCTGATGAGCATCCTGGGCGGGATGTTCAGCTTCGTCGGGCCCTCGATCGGCGCGGTGGTCTTCGTGGCGCTTCGGGAGATCATCAAGGTCCGGACCGACTACTGGCCTCTGGTCCTCGGGGTGGTGCTGCTCACCCTGGTTCTCGCAGTCCCGGGTGGCATCGTGGGCTTCGTGGTGGACAAGGCCCGGCCGCTCGTAGCCCCGCGAGGAGGGGAGACACCGGCCCCATGATGCTGCTGGAGATCGAGAACCTCATGAAGGCCTTCGGGGGGTTCCAGGCCACCGATCGGGTGAACCTGTCGGTGGAGCAGGGGTCCCTGCGCTCCCTGATCGGCCCCAACGGCGCCGGCAAAACGACGCTGTTCAACCAGATTACGGGATACCTGGTGCCGGACTCGGGCCGGGTCGCCTTCCGGGGGAAAGAGATTACCGGCCTGCATCCGTATGAGATCAGCCGGAAGGGGATCACCCGGGCCTTTCAAATCATCAACATCTTCCCGCGCCTGGCCGTCGTGGAGAGCGTCCAACTCGCCATCCTGGCCAAGCGGGGGCACACGCTGAAGTGTTTTGCGCCCGCCCGGAGAATGGTTCGGGACGAGGCCATGGCCGTCCTGGAAACCGTCGGCCTGGCGGAGCGGGCCGGGGCGCTGGCCCGGGAGCTGAGCCACGGGGACCAGCGGGTCCTGGAGCTGGCCCTGGCCCTGGCCGGAGAGCCGGAACTCCTCCTCCTGGATGAGCCCATGGCTGGCATGTCGCCCTTCGAGCGCGTCAAGGTGACCGAGCTGATCCAGAAGCTCCACGAGGAGCGTAAGCTCACCATCCTGTTCTGCGAACACGACATGGACGTGGTCTTCGGAATCTCGGAGCGGGTGACGGTCCTGCACCAGGGCCGGGTCATCGCCGAGGGTAAGCCCGAGGACATCAAGAAGAACGAAGAGGTCCACATGGTGTATCTGGGCCAGAGCGAGGCCCTGTGAGTTCCGGGCGACCCCGACGCGACGGGACCGGAGCGGCGATGATCCTCGACGTCGAGAACATCAACACCTACTACGGGACCAGTCACATCCTCTTCAACGTCTCCCTCCAGGTGGGCGACGGCGAGGTCGTGGCGCTCATGGGCCGGAACGGGGCGGGCAAGACCACCACCATCCGGAGCATCATGGGCCTGACGGCCCCCCGGACGGGACGCGTCCGGTTCAAGGGCCAGGACGTGGCGCGCATGCGGCCCTTCCTCATCGCCCGGCGGGGTATGGCCCTGGTCCCGGCGGGCCGGCGGATCTTCCCCGGCCTCTCGGTCCGGGAGAACCTGGAGATCGCGCGCAAGCCCTCCACATCGGGGAAACCGGAGTGGACGGCGGAGAAGATCTTCGGCTTGTTCCCCAAGCTCAGGGAACTCCAGGACCGACGAGGGGGCGCGCTCAGCGGGGGGGAGCAGCAGATGTTGGCGGTGAGCAGGGCGTTGATGGGCAACCCGGACTTCATCCTCCTGGATGAGCCGGCAGAGGGCCTGTCGCCTCTCATCGTCGGCATGCTTCTGGAGCATCTCCTCAACCTGAAGAAGGCCGGCATGCCCATGCTCCTGTGCGAGCAGAACGCTATGTTCGCCCTGCGGGTGGCGGACCGGGGCTACGTCCTGGACAAGGGGACCGTGAAGTACCACGGCACGACGAAGGAGCTCGGCGAGAGCCAGGAGGTCCGCTCCTACCTGGCCCTGTAGGAGGGTGTGATGGCCTCCCCGGAGGCGACCTTGATCGGCGCGCTGTTCCCGCTGTCCGGGCGAGCGGCGCAGTTGGGCAGGACCGGCTACCAGGGGGCCCGCCTCGCCGCGGAGGAGATCAATGAGGCGGGGGGCGTCCTCGGCGGCCCACTGGACTTGCAGGTGGCGGACACCCGGGGTCCCCTGGGGACCGTGGCCGAGGCCCGCCGGTTCCTGGAGCAGGGGAGTGCCACCACCCTCCTGGGGGTGGGGAGCAGTGCCGCGCTCCTGGCCGTAACCGACGTGGCCCGGGAGAGCAGGAAGGTCCTCATGGCCACGATCGCGTCCACGGACCGGGCCACCACGGAGAAGTTCCACCCCTACATCTTTCGGAGTGGCGTGAGCAATTCGCAGGAGTCCCGGTCCGCCGCGCGGGTGGCCGCGGCTCTGCCACATCGGCGCTGGTATGTGATCGCCCCCGACTACGAGTACGGGTACAACGCCTGGACGATCTTGCGGGAGCACCTCGGCCGCCTCCGCCCGGACATCGAAGTCGTGGGTGAGGCCTGGCCCGAGTCCCTGGAGCACGACTACGGGGCGTACATCGAGGCCATCCTGCGGGCGCGACCGGACGCGGTGTACAACCTCCTCTATGGCGGGGACCTCGTCGCTTTTACAAGGCAGGCCCGCGCGACCGGCCTCTATGAGCGGTTTACGTTTCTCAACGCGACGGGGGGCGACGTGGGGGTTCTGGAGGAGCTGGGGGGCGACATGCCCGAGGGGGTCTTGTGCGGGGCCCGGTACTACTTCCAGTACCCGGACACGGAGACCAACCGCCGCTTCGTGGAACGCTACCGGGCCCGCTTCGGCAGTTGGCCTACCCCGTGGGCGGAGATGTCCTACAACGGCGTCCGATTCGTGGCCGCGGGGCTGACACAGGCCGGCACACGGGCCGGCGATGCTCTCGTGCGGGCCCTGGAGGGGATGACGCTGGACCTTCCGCGCGGCCCGGTGACCCTCCGGAAGGAAGACCACCAGGCGATCCTGGGCATGGTCTGGGGCCGGACACGCCGGCACCACGACTTTCCCTTCGCCGTCCTGGCCGACCTCCAGGTCTTCCCGGGGACCGAGATCACGCCGACGGTGGAGGAGGTGGTGGCGGCGCAGCAACAGGCCGCGTAAGCAAGCGGAGGGATCTCCGCCAGGCGGCCCCTTCCCCGGCCACGACCCTACTGGACGACCTGGCCAGCGGGATGACCGCCTCGC
>JAKEHP010000487.1 GCA_022614955.1 Candidatus Methylomirabilota bacterium | reverse complement strand
GTCGCGGAGGATCCCGCGGCTGACGAACTTCGCCCCGGGGCACAGCCGCTTCATGTGCAGCCGGGCCATGTTGCACCCGTAGGCGAAATACAGGTGCGTTACAGGCTTGGCTTGCGCTTCCGCCATGGCGTGGCCTGCTCGTAGGCGTACGCGACCCGGAGCAGCCGGGCCTCGTCAAACGGCTGCCCGAGCAGTTGCAGCCCGATGGGCAGCCCCTTGCTGGTGAACCCGCAGGGAACGGAGATCCCCGGGATCCCCGCCAGGTTCCCCGAAATCGTGAAAATGTCCGAGAGATACATGGTGAGAGGGTCCGCGGTCTTCTCCCCGAAGCGGAAGGCCGCGGTCGGGGAGGTGGGCGTCAGGATCACGTCGCACTGCTTGAAGGCCGCAAGAAAATCCTGCCAGATGAGCGTCCGGACCTTCAGGGCCTTCAGGTAATAGGCGTCGTAGTAGCCGGCCGAGAGGGCGTAGGTCCCGAGCATAATCCGGCGCCGCACCTCGGGGCCGAACCCCTCCCGCCGCGTCTGCTGGTACATCTCGATGAGGTCCCGCCCTCCGCGGGAGCGGTGACCGTACTTGACCCCGTCGTAGCGGGCGAGGTTGCTGGAGGCCTCCGCGGTCGCCACCAGGTAGTAGGTCGCCACGGCGTAATCCGTGTGGGGCAGGCTGACCTTCTCCCGGCGCGCCCCGAGCCCCTCCAGGACCCGCATCGCCTCCCGGACCGCCCCCTCCACCTCCGGGTCCATCCCCTCGATGAAGTACTCGGCCGGGATGCCCACCCTGAGCCCCTTGACCGGCTCCCTGAGGGCGGCGCGGTAGTCCGGGACCGGCACATCCGCCGAGGTGGAGTCCCGGGGGTCGCGGCCCGCGATCACCTGGAGCAGGAGCGCCGTATCCTCCACATCCTTCGTCAGGGGGCCGATCTGGTCGAGGGAGGAGGCGAAGGCCACCAGGCCGTACCGGGAGACCCGACCGTAGGTCGGCTTGAGGCCCACGACGCCGCAGAGGCTGGCCGGCTGGCGGATGGACCCGCCGGTGTCGGTGCCGAACCCTCCCGCCGCCTCGTCGGCCGCCACCGCCGCCGCCGAGCCACCGCTCGAGCCGCCCGGGACCGCCCCCAGGTCCCACGGGTTCGCCGTCGGGTGGAAGCCCGAGTTCTCCGTGGAGGAGCCCATGGCGAACTCATCCATGTTGGTTTTCCCCAGGAAGACGGCCCCGGCCG
>JAKEHP010000486.1 GCA_022614955.1 Candidatus Methylomirabilota bacterium | reverse complement strand
CGGGACAAGGGGGTCTACTACGCCCTGGAGCGGCAAGGGCTGGTGGAGCGGATCGTGACCGACGACGAGATTCTGGCGGCCATGGAATTCCCCCCGGCCGACACCCGGGCCTACTTCCGGGGGACGTGTCTGCGGAAGTACGGGGACGCCGTCTACGGCGCCTCCTGGAGCTCCCTGCTCTTCGACAGCGGGGAGCTGGTGGTGAAGAAAATCCCCATGACGGAGCCGACGCGGGGGACCCGCAAGCTGACCCAGGAGATCCTGGAGCGGTCCGAGACCGTGACCGATCTGCTGGAGAACCTGGCGGCGTAGTGTGACTCCAACGAATTGCAGATGCTGCTCATGCGACGGCTACCGTGCCGGGCCAACTGACGAGCATCACAAGCGCCCTCGGCGCCGCCCTTTCCCCGGGCCGGCCGCTCCTCCGCCCGTTGCGAGGAAAGGGCTGCGTCGCGGCCAGCCCGGGCGGGCGGCGGCAGAAGGGCGGCCGGAGGCGTACGCCGTTTGTACGTTGAGGACCGCCGCGGGCACCACCCGCAGGGTGGTCGGAGAACGAAGTGAGGCGAAGTTAGTTGGCCCGGCACTAGGAGGAGGGCCATGAGCGAGCAAGAGCGCAAGGTCAAGCGGGGCAAGGAGCCGCCGAAGGGGGATGATGCCCCGCAGGCCAAGGCCAGCGTCACCGAGAAGGGGAAGAAGCTCAAGGAAGAGATGGACAGCCTGATGGACGAAATTGACGAGATCCTCGAGGAGAACGCCGAGGAGTTCGTCCGGAACTATGTCCAGCGCGGGGGGGAGTAGGAGTGCCATTCCGGTTTCCGGATCGCCTCCTGCCGGACCCGTCCGCCGACTGGAACCCCAGCTTCGTTGACTTCCTCACCACCCGCCACCCTCACCTCGTGACCCGCTGGGACGTCCCCGCCCTGGGTGGGGAGGACGCACCCCTGCCGGTCGCCCACGGGACGACCATCCTGGCCCTGCGGTATGGCGCCGGCGTGATCGTCGCCGGGGACCGGCAGGCGACCGAGGGAACCCAGGTGGCAGGGCGGCGCATCGAGAAGGTGTACAAGGCGGATGACACCTCGGCCATCGCCATCGCCGGCGTCGCGGGCCCCTGCCTGGAGATGGCCCGGCTCTTTCAGACGGAGCTGGAGCACTACGAGAAGCTGGAGGGGGCCGAGCTCTCCAACGAGGGGAAGGCCAACAAGCTGGCCCAGATGGTGAAGATGAACCTCCCGCTGGCCATGCAGGGCCTCATCGTCATCCCCATCTTCGTCGGGTACGACCGCCGCCGGGGTGAGGGGAAGATTTTCAAGTACGACGTGACCGGCGGACGCTACGAGGAGACGGACTACTACGCCACGGGCTCCGGCGGGAAGGACGCCCGGGCGACCATGAAGAAGCTCTACCGGGCGAACCTGGCGGAGGCGGAGGCCCTTCGGGTGACCCTGGAGGCCCTGTACGACGCAGCCGAGGAGGACGTGGGGACGGCGGGGCCGGATTTCGTCCGCGGCATCTTCCCCACGGTGAAGACGGTCACCGCGAGCGGCATTGCGGACGTCCCCGACGCGCAGATCCGGACCCTCTACGAGGGGATCATCGGGACCCGGAAGGGAACCTGAGATGGCGCTCCCGTTCTACGT
>JAKEHP010000485.1 GCA_022614955.1 Candidatus Methylomirabilota bacterium | reverse complement strand
GGGGAGGAGGAGCAGGAGCCGGCGCAGGAGGAACCGCCTCATTGCGTCCAGTGCACCTGCCGGAGGGCGGCGAAGTCCCCGGCGGGCAGGAGGCGGAAGTCTCGGAGGTCAGCCTTGAGGGCAGCCCACCGGACCTCGTGCCACAGAAAGATGTAGGGGAGGTCCTCGGCCAGGATCTCCTGGACCCGTCCGTAGAGGACCCGCCGCTTCTCCCGCTCCGGGGTCGCCCGCGCCGTATCCAGCAGCCGGTCCACCTCCGAATTCCGATAGGCCCCGCGGTTGGCGCCCTGAGGCGGGACGCTCTCGGAGTGAAAGATGTAGTGGAGGTAGTCGGGATCGGCGATCCCGACCCAGGTCAGGGCTGTCACCTGGAAGTTCCCGGAGCGGATGTCGGCGAAGAAGGTCCCCCACTCGTGGCTGACGATCCGGACCGGGATGCCCACCCCCCCTAGTTGCTCCTGGAGGATCTCCCCCAGCGCCCGGCTCAGCTCCCCGGTGGTGGCCTTGAAGGTGAGGGGGAACCGGACCCCGTCCCGCCCCGCGGGGTAGCCGGCGGCGTCCAGCAGGGCCTGCGCACGGGCCGGGTCATGCGGGTGCCGCGCCACCTCTCCCCGGTAGGCCCAATGGCGGGGCGGCAAGATGCCCGTGGCCGGCTCGGCCAGCCCCTGCATCAGGTGGGCGACCAGACCGTCCCGGTCCAGGGCGTGGGCGAGGGCGGCGCGGATGCGGCGGTCGCGGAGGATCGGGTCCCGCAGGTTGAAGGCGAGGTAGGTGGTGTTGCTCGAGGGCCCTGTGAGGACTTGCACGTGGGGAAGGCTCCGGACCGCTGGAAGCAGCTCCGGCGGCAGGCCCCCCGGCAGCAGATCCACAGTCCCCTTGCGCAGCTCCAGCAGGCGCGTCGTGCCGTCCGGGATGACCCGAAACCGGAGGGATGTCAGGCGCGGCGGACCGGCGAAGTGCCCGGGAAACGCAGTGAGCTCCACCTCCTCTCGGGGGACGAGGCGGGCGAGACGAAACGGCCCGGTGCCGACGGGTACACCTTCGGAGGATCCACGGTCCACCGGCCCCGCCGGGCGCGGGACAACGCCCACCGCGAGCGCCGCGAGGAGCGGCGCGTGGGGCGACCGAAGGCGCAGGCGAAGAGTGTGGCGGTCCAGGACCTCGATGGTCTCCACCGGTTCGAGGGCGCCCCGGAGCGGGGAGCCCAGGGCCGGGTCCTGGATACTCCGGAGCGTGAAGGCCACGTCCTCCGCCGTCAGCTCTCGCCCGTCGTGGAACCGGACGCCGCGGCGGAGGGTGAACCGGTACTCCCTTCCCCCCGTCACCTCCCAGCGCTCGGCCAGGTCGGGCGCAGGCTCGGCCTGCGCGTCGAGGCGGGTCAGCCCATTGAACAGGAGAGCGCTCAGATGAACCGAGACGGCGTCCGTCGCCACCCGGGGATCCAGTGTGGCGGGCGCGCTCTCCAGCGCCACGGTCAGACCCCCTTCCTCGGTGCCCTGGCCCCGCGCGCAGGCGCTTGCCGCCACCACAGTGAGCGCGCAGGCGCCAGCCAGAAGGGGGGTTCTCAG
>JAKEHP010000484.1 GCA_022614955.1 Candidatus Methylomirabilota bacterium | reverse complement strand
GGTCCCCCCGGCATGCTCCGGCGCGTGGCCGAGGTGGCGGTGGCGCGCGGGGTCCGCTGTCAGCTCTCGATGGAGGCGCCGATGGGGTGCGGCATCGGCATCTGCATGGGGTGCGCCATCCCGGTCCGCGGGGGCCACTACCGGCTCTGCTGCAAGGACGGACCCGTCTTCGAAGCGGGCGAGGTACTCTGGTGAAGAAGCCCTCCCTGGCGGTGGAGCTGGCCGGCCTGCGCCTGAAAAACCCGGTGATGACCGCCTCTGGGACCTGCGGCTACGCCGAGGAGCTGGCCCCCTACGCGAATCTGTCGGGCCTGGGGGCGGTGGTGGTGAAGACCATCACCCTCCTCCCGCGCGTGGGCAACCCCGCCCCGCGGATCGCCGAGACCCCCTCAGGGATGTTAAACTCCATCGGCCTTCAGAACGTCGGCATCGAGGCGTTCCTGCGCGCAAAGCTCCCCATCCTGAGGCGCCTGAAGGTCCCCCTCCTGGTCAACATTGCGGGCAAGTCGGTGGAGGAGTACGCCGAGCTGGCCAAGCGCCTGGAGGGCGTCCCGGGGGTGTCGGCCCTCGAGCTAAACATTTCCTGCCCCAACGTGGCCGGCGGCCTCGACTACGGGACGGACCCCCAACTCACGCGGGAGGTGGTCCGGGCGGTCAAGCAGGCCTCCAGCGTGCCGGTCATCCCGAAGCTCTCCCCCAATGTGACCGACATTACGGTCATCGCGCAGGCCGCTGCCGACGGAGGCGCCGACGCCCTCTCCCTCATCAATACTCTGCTGGGGGTGGCGATTGACCCGCACAGTCGGCGGCCAAAGATTCACACGGTGACGGGGGGACTCTCGGGGCCCGCCATCAAACCGGTCGCCCTGCGCATGGTCTGGCAAGTCGCCCAGAGCGTCCCCCTCCCTCTCATCGGCATCGGGGGCATCCAGACGGGCGAGGACGCTGTGGAGTTCCTGCTGGCCGGGGCCGCGGCCGTCCAGGTGGGGACCGCCACCTTCGTGGATCCCCGGGCGCCCCTCACGGTCCGGGACGGCATCGCCGCCTACTGCGCCCGCCACGGGGTCCGCGACGTGCGGGACCTGGTGGGGGCCATGCGGGCCGAGGGAGAGTAGCGGCGGCGGGAATCCGCGGCACGTCGAGTTCTCCCCTCTAACTCAAGTGAGGTGAACCCATGAACAGATGGACAGGTCTCATCGTCGGGCTCCTCGTCGCCGCCCTGGCCGCGCCAGCGGGGGCCGGGGAGGTGGTCATCGTCACCTCCTTCCCGAAGGAGCTGTTCGAGAACTACAAGAAGGCCTTCGAGGCGAAGCACCCGGACACGAAGGTGGTCATCAAGCAGCAGCAGACGAACGCCGGGGTCACCTACCTCCGGGAGACGAAGGCCAAGCCGGACGCTGACCTCTTCTGGGTAAGCGCCCCGGACGCCTTCGCCACCCTGAAGGGGGACGGGCTGCTGGACCGCTACACGCTGCCGAAAGAGATCGCGGCCCGCATCCCGGCGAAGATCGGGGCGTTCCCCATCCACGACCCGGACGGGGCCTACTTCGGCTTCGCCGTCAGCGGCTACGGTCTCATGTGGAACACCCCCTACCTGAAGGCCAACAAGCTGACCGCGCCGAAGGAGTGGACCGATCTGGCCAGGCCGGAGTACTTCGGGCACCTGGTGATCAGCGCCCCTTCCCGGAGTGGGACCACCCACCTCACAGTGGAGGTCATCCTGCAGGCCTACGGCTGGGAGAAGGGCTGGGCGCTCCTGCTGGCCTCAGGCGGGAACATGGGGACCATCACCGAGCGGTCCTTCGGCGTGCCGGAGGCGGTGATCTCGGGCCAGTACGGTGTCGGGGTGGTCATTGACTTCTTCGGTCTCTCCGCGATCGCCAGCGGCTACCCCATCGAGTTCGCCTACCCCTCCCTCACCTCCGTGGTCCCGGCCAGTGTGGGGATCGTGAAGGGGGCGCCGAACCGGAAGAACGCCGAGGCCTTTGTCAACTACCTCCTGAGCGACGAGGGGCAGCTCCTTCTCTTTAGCAAGGAGATCGGCCGCCTGCCGGTGGTGCCCGAGCTGTACGTCAGGGCGCCGAAAGACTACCCGAACCCCTTCACCATGAAGCTGGGCGGTGTGGACTTTGACGACAAGCTCTCCTCGGCGCGCCGCAACGTGGTGAACGCCCTCTACGACCAGGTCATCACCTTCCGCCACGCCGAGCTGAAGGCGGCCTGGAAGGCGATCCTGGCGGCGGAGGCGGCGGTGGCGAGGGCGAAGGAGACCGGGAGGGACGTCACGAAGGCGGCGGGCCTGGTAGCGGAGGCGCGGGATCTAGCGAGCCGGGTTCCCCTTGATGGGAAGAAGGCAGCGGACAAGGCGATCAACAACGCCTTCAAGGAAAAGGCGGAGCTGAAGTCGAAGCTCGAGACAGAGTGGGATACCTTCGCCAAGGGCAACTACGCCAAGGCGAGAGGCCTGGCGGAGCAGACCGCCGCAATGCTCTAGTGTGACTCCAACGAATTGTCCCTATCGCTCACGCGACGACGCGGGTGCCGGGCCAAATGACGAGCATCACGAGGCCCGAGGGAGGAGGCGGCCGGAGGCGTACGCTCGGGTACGTTGAGGACCGCCGACGACCGAGAACAAAGTGAGGCGACGTCAGTTGGCCCGACACTAGCGGCCCGCCTCACATGTCGAGCAGGCGGTTCCGGAGGACCAGGAGCTGGAGGGCCAGCGAGGCCTGCAGGGCGGCCCGGGTCAGGTCGGCCTGCCGGGCGGCCAAGGCGGCCGGTCGGGGACTCTCCCCGTACAGCAGCAGGACTGGCCGGTTCTCGTAGGTGATGGGGAGGACGCACGCGGCCCGGGCACCGGGGGTCCCCAGCGCCTCCCTGAGCAGTTCATCCTCGGGGCCATCGGAGAGGTGCCCCACGTAGACAACCTGACTCCGGGCAACTTCTGCCAGCAGTCCCGTCCCCGTCAGCGGGAGGACGAGCTGCCCGATCCGCTCCCGGGCCTCCCGGTCCCCGAGGGCCAGCCACCCGACCGCCTTTCCCCCCTGCATGACGAACAGGGCGGCCCGGTCCAGGATCGTCCCTGCGTAGCGGAGGATGGCCCGCCCCAGGTCCTCGCGGCTGGCCGCTTGGGCGAGGCGCTGAGCGAAAACCCGGCGCGCGTCCACCAGGTCCTCTTCCCGCAGGGTGGGGGTGGGGCCTTTCTCGTCTCGCACCCCCTGGGTCTCCTCGGCCGCGAAGTTGGCCATGAGGTGGGCGTACCGGTGGTAGGGCTCGACCCCGTAGTACTTTTTGAGGCAGTAGAGGAACCGGCACTCGGAGATCACGTAGGGGCGGACTTCCCTACCGAAGCGGGCGCGGATCTCGTCGAGGACCCGGAGGTTTGCGGGGTCGGTCGTGGCCACGTGGATCCCGTACCGGTCCCGCCGGAACGGGATGGCTCGATAGCGCTCCGCCATGGCCGGCGTCAGGAGCCGGGCCAGCTCAGGCTGGATGGCCCGTAGGTCGGCTGGGTCCACGGCCCGGACCGAGTGCATGGCAGCAAGGGTCTCGCGGAGGTCCTGGTCGTTTACAAAGCCCAGCTCCACCAGGTTGGTCCCGAGGCGACCTCCGGCGGTCACCTGCCGGATCGTGGCGGCCTCCAGTTGATCCAGGGTCACCAACCCCCGCAGGATCAACGCCTGACCGAGCCGCACCTCTTCCCCTCCTCTCCGTCCCTGTAATCGCCCCCGTCCCGCCCCCCCCCGGTCCCATGCGAGGCTTGCCTATCCTATCCCGGCAAAGGATCGGGAGCAAGCAGAGGCGGGCGGGATACGGCGCGGGGCGCCATGATGGCGCACGAGACCCGTCGCCGCGCAGCGAGGCGGGGGATAGCGAGAGCGGATGAGACTAGAATAGAGGGGGCGCTGCCCCGAGGAGGACGGTGAAGCTATAGAGCATCAGCAGTCCTCCGAAAAGCAGGAAGAGACCCGCCATCGCGTTGTGCCGGAGCATGAAGTTGTCGAGGGTCACGATGGTACGGGTCACCTGCTGGCTCACGCGGCTCAGCGTGCTGGGGGACATGAGGAAGAGAACCCCAAACAAGGAGCTTGAGAGCCCAGCGATGCCGAGAAACAGGGTCAGGGCGGTGAGCGTTTCCATTGCATCCTCCTCATGAGGTGAGACGAGAAGCGGTGACAGAACCGGGTCAATTGGCGTGCAAATCCAATGCCAAGGGGGCAAAAACCCCATGGTCCGGGCAGGTAGCCCCGACTAGTCCAGCTCCCCATCCGGCTGGCCAGCGGGGCAGCCAACAGGGGGCTGATCGGCGCCAGGCCCTCTGTGATACCTGCACATCTCGTACCGGTAAAAAAAATTGCTAGCCATCCCTCGGATGACTCACTAGACTTAAGGACCCAAAAATCGCGGCGACGCCTGGGCTGGGTGATTTCCGGCCCTGGCGTGGACCTATAGGGCATGGCATGCGGGGTGCGGGGGGGGTGGCGGCAGGCATAGGCGCGGCCGGGAGGATCCGGGCGCTGCGGGCGGCCCTGGACCCGGCCCAGATGGCACTCCTGCTCGCCCTCCTCAGCCTCCTCACCGCCTTCATCCTCTACCCCCTGATCCAGGTGCTGGCGGTGGCCTTGACCGCCGATGGCCACCTGAGCCTGGTTCATCTCCGGAACTTCTTCGCGCGTCCCCTCTTTCGCGAGGCGCTGGCCAACAGCCTCCTCGCGGGCTTCCTGGCAGTCCTCTTCGGGAGTCTCCTGGGCGTCCCCCTAGCGTACTTCAGCGTGCGGCTCCAGTTCCGGGGTCGGCTCCTTCTCCAGACGCTGGGCGTCCTGCCGCTCGTCATCCCGCCCTTCGTGGGCGCCGTGGCCTTCCAGCAGATCCTGGGCCGGAGCGGCATGGTGAACCTCCTGCTCCTCCAGACCTTCGGGACAACGGTCCCCTTCATGGAGGGCCTGGCGGGGGTCGTCCTCGTCCAGAGCCTGCACTACTTCCCGTTCATCATGCTGAACACGGCGGCCGCGCTGGCCAACCTGGACCCCTCGCTGGAGGAGATGGCCCAGAACATGGGCTGCCACGGCTTCCGTCTCTTCCGGAGGGTGACTCTGCCCCTCGTGCTGCCGGGGTACGTCGCTGGAGCCCTCCTCGTCTTCATCCGGGTGGTGGACGACCTGGGCACCCCCCTGATGCTCAACTACACGAAGCTCCTGGCCCCCCAGGCCTACCTCCGGATCACCACGGTGGGCCTGAACGACGTGGACGGCTACGTCATCTGCGTCATCATGGTGGCCCTCTCGCTCCTGGCCCTCTGGGGGGCGCGGGGCTACCTCAGCCTGGGGGAGTACGCCACCGTCCAGCGCGGGACGACGGGCGCGAGTCTGGCCCGGCCGGTCGCGGGGTGGCGCCTCCTCCTGGTCTGGGGGGTGAGTGGGAGTCTCCTCGCCCTCGCCCTCCTCCCCCACCTGGGAATCGCCATCCTCTCCTTCGCGCGGATCTGGTCCTACTCTGTCCTCCCGGCCCAGTGGACGCTGGGGAACTACGGAGAGATCCTCTTCCGGACGCCCCACTTCGTGCGGAACACACTCGTGTACAGCCTCCTGGCCGCCGGGATTGATGTGCTGCTGGGGGCGGCCATCGCCTTCCTCCTGGTGCGGGGGAAGGTGCTGGGGCGGAACGCCCTGGACGCCGTCGCCACGATGCCGCTGGCCATCCCCGGGGTTGTCCTGGCGGTGGGCTACCTGCGGGTCTTCCACGGCTGGGACGTCCCCGGCCTGGGTGAGCCGCTCACCGCCTCCTGGCTCATCCTGGTGGTGGCCTACAGCATGCGGCGGCTCCCCTACACGGTCCGGGCCTGCGACGCCGCCATGCGGCAAATCCATGCGTCGCTGGAAGAGGCCGCCATGAACCTGGGCAGCAACCGGCGGCGAACCTTCTTCAAGGTGACCTTCCCCCTGATGCTGGGCGGCCTCATGGCCGGCGGCCTCATCGCGTTTATCACATCGTCGGTGGAGCTCTCCTCCACCATCATGCTGGTCCCGCGGATGGAGATGGGGCCGCTGGCCTACGGGATCTACATCTACATGCAGAGCGCGGTGGGGCGAGGGCCGGGGGCGGCCCTGGGGGTCGTCGCCATCCTGCTGGTGGCCGGGGGGACCTACGCGCTCAACCGGGTCTTCAGCCGCGGGACCGGAACGGCTTTCAAGCTCTAGGGACGGGGGATGGGGAGCCAGCACTTCGCCGCCAAGGCAGCCGAGGTCCGGATCGAGGGGGTCAGCAAGCGGTTCGGGAAAACCTGGGCCGTCCGGGAGGTGAGCCTGCGGATTGGGCGGGGGGAGTTCTTCACCTTCCTCGGGCCGAGCGGGTGCGGGAAGACCACGTTGCTCCGGATCGTGGCCGGCTTCACCGCGCCGGATGCGGGCGAGATCGTCTTCGACGATGAGGGAGTGACCGACGTCCCGCCCTGGCGGCGGAACGCCGGGATGGTGTTTCAGTCCTACGCCCTCTGGCCCCACCTGAGCGTCCAGGAGAATGTGGCCTTCGGGCTGCGCGAGCGCCGCGTTGCAGCCGGGGAGATCCGGGAGCGGGTGGCCGCAGCGTTGGCCCTGGTGGGTCTGGCGGGGATGGACCGGCGGCGACCGTCGCAGCTTTCGGGGGGCCAGCAGCAGCGGGTGGCGCTGGCCCGCACGCTGGTGGTGGAGCCCCGGGTCCTTCTCCTGGACGAACCCCTGAGCAACCTGGACGCCAAGCTCCGGGAGCAGATGGGCCTGGAGCTCACCCGGATCCAGCGGGAGCTGGGGATCACCACCATCTACGTGACCCACGACCAGGAGGAAGCCCTGGCCCTTTCGACCCGGATCGCCATCATGGACGGGGGCCGGGTCATCCAGCAGGGGACGCCTCAGGAGGTCTACCACAAGCCGGCGCGGCGCTTCGTGGCGGAGTTCGTGGGGATCTCCAACGTGTTTGCCGGGGTCGTGCGAGAGGCGGGCCCGGGCCGGCTCGTGGCAGAGGTGCCCGGGGTCGGGCTCCTCCGGGCCGCTCCGGCCGACTCGGCTCTCCTCCGGCCCGGCGCGCCGGTCCTCCTCAGCGTCCGGCCGGAGGCCATGGCCCTCCGTGCCCCCGGGGATGGGCCGGCCGGGGTGAACACCGTCGCGGGGGTCGTCCGGGCCGGCACCTTCCAGGGGGCCGCTGTCCAGTACGAGGTCCTCCTCGAGGGCGGACAGCCGGTCCGGGTGAACGCGGCCACCCCGAAGGGGCAGCGCCTCTTCCCGCCCGGATCGGAGGTGGCGGTTTGTTTCGACCCGGCTGACGTCATCCTGATTCCGCAGGAGGATCGGTGAGCAAGGTCTATATCGTTCGCCACGGCGAGTCGGTCTGGAACCTGGAGCAGCGTTTGCAAGGGGGGCGGGATCCGGCCCTGAGCGAAGCCGGGTCCAGGCAGGCCGCCCGGGTGGCGGAGGTTCTGGAGGGGCTGGGGGTGGCTGCGGTATACTCCAGCCCGCTCCGGCGGGCGGCCGAGACGGCCCGGATCATCGCCGGCGCGTTGCGCATCCCCCTCCACCTGCACGCTGACCTCCGGGAGATCGGCATGGGGGCCTGGGAGGGGATGCCGTTCCGCGAGTTGCTGGCACGGGACGGGGAGGCCTACCGGGCCTGGATCGCCGCCCCCGCCGACTGCCTCCCACCGGGGGGGGAGCCGATGGCGGCCTTCGCGGACCGGGTGATGGCCGCGCTGGGGGAGGTCCGGGAGAAATGTCCCCGGAACGACGCCGTCGTCGTCACCCACGGAGTGGTGGCGAGGGTCCTGGTGGCCCGGACGCTGGGGCTGGATCTAAACCAGATCTACCGGATGCGGGTCAGCAACGGCAGTGTATCCTGCCTCACCTTTGGCGGAGACTTCCCCCGGCTCGGCCTCCTGAACCAGGTGGGGCACTTACAGATCCGGATCGGGGAGGACCCGCACACCCTGGTGTGACCCGATGACCAACACCATGCTCTTTATGCTCTTCGGTGGAATGTGCCTCCTCCTGCACGGCATGCGCCTGGCGGGGGAGGGGCTCCAGCTCGCCGCCGGGGCCCGGCTCCGCCAGGTCCTGAGCACCCTCACCAAGAGCCGGCTCCGGGGGATGGTGGTGGGGACCTTCGTGACCGCCGTGATCCAGTCCAGCACCGCCACCACCGTGATGCTGGTCAGTCTGGTCAACTCCGGCTTCATGAACCTGATGCAGGCCATGGGGGTCATCCTGGGGGCGGACATCGGGACCACCCTCACGGTCCAGCTCATCGCCTTCAAGGAGGTCTTCGATTACGCCCTGGTGTTGGTCGGCCTGGGCTTCCTCCTCCGCGTTCTGCCGAAGAGCCGTCTCTACCAGTACTTCGGGCAGGCCGTCATGGGCTTCGGGTTCATTTTCTTTTCCATCAAGCTCATGGTGGACGCCATGGTCCCGCTCC
Organism: Candidatus Methylomirabilota bacterium; assembly: GCA_022614955.1. Classification (GTDB taxonomy): domain Bacteria; phylum Methylomirabilota; class Methylomirabilia; order Methylomirabilales; family JACPAU01; genus JACPAU01. The sequence continues at coordinate 1,252 of JAKEHP010000484.1, read as the reverse complement.
GCACCAATCCCATCTTCACCGCCCTTATCGCGGACCTCGGGGAGCGGCCTCTCCTCGGGATCCTTATTGCCGCGCTCTTCTCGGCTCTCGTCCACTCTTCGGCGGCGACCATCGGCCTCGCCCTCACGCTCGCCCTCCAGGGGGTGATGCCCCTGGCCGCCGCCCTCCCGATCATCTTCGGCGCCAACATCGGCACCTGCGCCACCGCCGTCGCCAGCAGCATCGGCACCTCGGCGGAGGCCAAGCGGGTGGCCCTGGCTCACGTCCTGTTCAAGGTACTGGGGGTGGCCCTCTTCCTTCCCTTCCTGGAGCCCTTCGCCCGCCTGGTGGCACTGACCTCTGCCGATGTTCCCCGACAGATCGCCAACGCCCACACCCTCTTCAACGTCATCCTGGCTTTCCTCTTTCTCCCGTTCATGAGCCTGGGGGCGAGGCTGATGGGGACCCTCGTGCCCGACGCCCCGGAGGCGGAGGGGACCTTCCGCCCCCGCTACCTGGACGAGAAGATCCTGGAGACGCCGGCGATGGCCCTGAGCCAGGCCTCGCGGGAGGCCCTCCGGATGGGGGACATCGTCTCGGATATGCTCCGCCGGAGCATCGAGACCTTCGCGGCGCCCAACTTGGAGAAGATCGAGGCCATCGAGCAGCGGGACGACCAGGTGGACCTCCTGGACCGCGAGATCAAGCACTACCTGACGAAGCTGTCGCAGCAGAACCTCACGGAGGAGCAGTCCCAGCGCGAGATGGTCATCCTCTCGTTCATCAACAACATGGAGAACATCGGCGACATCATTGACCGGAACCTCATGGAGAAGGCCAAGGAGAAGCTCTACAAAGGAGCCAACTTCTCCGAGAAGGGGCACCGGGAGATCGTCGAGCTACACCGCCGGATCTGCGAGAATCTTGAGCGCGGCATCGCCGCCTTTGCCTCCTTCGACGTCACGCTGGCCCGCCAGATCCTGGACCAGAAGCCGGAGATCAGCCAGCTCGAGCGCGGCTTCCGCCAGAACCACATCCAGCGCCTGCGGGACGGCTACCGGGAGACGATTGACACCAGCGAGATCCACCTGGACGTCCTGACCAACCTGAAGCGGATCAACTCCCACATCACCGCTATTGCCTACCCGATCCTCGGCGTCTAGTGCCGGGCCAACTCACGTCGCCTCACGTCGTTCTCGGTCGTCGGCGGTCCGGAGCGTACCAGGGCGTACGCCTCCGGCCGCCTCCTCCCTCGGGCCTCGTGATGCTCGTC
>JAKEHP010000483.1 GCA_022614955.1 Candidatus Methylomirabilota bacterium | reverse complement strand
CCGGTCGTGGCGCGGGGAGGGGCGGGGGACGATGCGCATTGATTTAAACAGCGACATGGGCGAGTCCTACGGCCGCTACACGCTGGGCGAGGACGCCGAGATCATGCGGTACGTTACCTCGATGAACGTCGCCTGCGGCTGGCACGCCGGCGACCCGGCGGTGATGCGGCAGACGGTGGCGGCCGCGAAGGCGGCCGGGGTCCGGGTGGGGGCCCACCCCTCCTACCCGGATCACCTGGGCTTCGGCCGCCGGGAGATGGCCCTTACCCGCCAGGAGGCGCGCGACTACACCCTCTACCAGCTCGGGGCCCTCCATGCCTTCGCCGCCGCCCAGGGGACCCGGCTCCAGCACCTGAAGGCCCACGGCGCCTTCTACAACGTGGCCGTGAGGGACCGGGAGATCGCCCTGGGGATCGCCGAGGCCATGGCCGAGTTCGACCCCCGCCTCATCATGGTGGGCCTGCCGGACTCTGAGCTTCTGCGGGCGGCGCGCCAGGTAGGCCTGCCCGTCGCCCGGGAGGCCTTCGCCGACCGCGCCTATAACGAGGACGGGACCCTCGTCTCCCGCAAGCTCCCGGGGGCCGTCATCCACGGGGGCGAGGTTGTGGTCGCTCGGGTTCTCGCCATGGTCCAGGGGAAGCTCACCGCCATCACCGGAAAGGTCATCCCGATCACGGTGGAGACCATCTGCCTGCACGGCGACACCCCGGGCGCGGGGACGCTCGCCCGGCGGATCCGGCAGGCGCTGGAGGCCGCTGCCGTCCAGGTTGTCCCTCTGGAGATCCTGGTTGCCTAGGTTCCTGCCGGCCGGCGACGCGGCCCTCACGGTGGAGCTGGGGAACCGGATCGCCGTCCCCCTGAACCGGAAGGTCCGGGCCCTCGCCCTCGCCCTGGAGAAGGCGATCCTCCCGGGCGTCATCGAGGTCGTCCCGACCTACCGCTCCCTGACCATCTACTACGATCCCCTCTCCCTTTCCCTGGGCGCGCTCCGCCGTGAGGTGGAGGGGCTGCTCGAGCGGCTGGAAGACATCCCTCTCCCGCCCCCCCGCCTCGTCACGATCCCCACGGTCTACGGCGGCGACTACGGCCCGGACCTCCCCTTCGTGGCGCAGCACTGCGGTCTCACCGAAGATGAGGTCATCCGACTGCACACGCGCCCCACGTACCATGTCTACATGCTGGGGTTCACGGCTGGCTACGCGTACCTGGGGGGGATGCCGAAGCGCCTGAGTACCCCGCGCCTTGCTTCTCCCCGCCTGCGCGTGCCGGCGGGCTCCGTGGGGATCGGCGGGAACCAGACCGGCGTGTACCCGGTGGAGAGCCCGGG
>JAKEHP010000075.1 GCA_022614955.1 Candidatus Methylomirabilota bacterium | reverse complement strand
TCATTTGGCCCGGCACATTTGTCTTTGCATGAACGTTACCTACGATTCATTTCAGTCACTCTAGCCCATGCCCCCCCCCTACATCCCCGACGAGCGCCGGACCTTGCGCCGGATCTTCTTCGTCTCCAGCATGATCCTCCTGGCCACCATGGTGTGGGCGCTGTGGGACGAGGCGGTCTCCCGCCGGCCCTGGGTGAACTACCAGGTCACCTTCAACACGCTGGAGTACCGGCAGGTGAAGACGGAGCTCGAGGCGGCCCGGAAGAGGATCGAGAGTCCCGAGGCCCAGCGGACCCTCGAGGAATTAAAAACCCAGCTCAGCGTGGCCGAGGACGCCCTCAAGGGGCCGGACTACGCCGCCGCGGTGGCCGAGCGGGACCGCCGGGAGCGCGCGCTGGCCGAGGCGAACCAGACCTTGCAGTTCACCCGCAGCGAGCTGGACGAAGCCTACTACTTCTACGACAAGGCCCGCCACGAGAAGCGGGACGTGAGCCGCACCAAGGCGACCGTGGATCGGCTGGAGAAGCAGGCGGCGGACCTGCTCCCCGGGATCGAAGCGGCCCAGGCGGCGGCCGACAAGGCGGCCGAGAAGGTGCGGGCCCTCGAGAAGCAGCGGGCCGCGGTGGAGGCGAAGCTGGAGGAGGTGACCGCCGAGGTCCGGGCCCTGGAGCGCCGGCTGGAGGCCATCCGGCTCCGCCCGCTGGAGGTGAAGCAGGTGGTGGTGGATGGGCTGCAGCTGAACGAGTTCGAGCAGCCCATCCTCCGCGTGGACCGCTGCGAGACGTGCCACCTGGGGATTGACCGGGGCGGCTTCGAGGCGGCGGAGCAGCCGTTCCGGACCCACCCGAACCGCCTGGCCATCTTCGGCAAGCACCCCGTGATCCAGCTCGGCTGCACCGGCTGCCACGAGGGGCAGGGTACTGCCCTCGAGGTGGCGCTCGCCCACCGCCCCAAGAAGTACTGGGAGCGGCCGATGCTCAAGGCCGAGATGACCGAGGCGACGTGCCTGCGCTGCCACCGGGGGCAGAGCGAATGGGTGGTGGCGGCCCCGGCGCCCGCAGGGGGTGCGCCGCCGGCGCCGGGGGAGGCCCAGGCCGCGGAGGGCAAGCCGGCGTCCCTGCTCGACCTGGCCCCGGCCCTCTCCCGGGGGATGGCGCTCCTGGAGACGCTGGGCTGCTTCGGCTGCCACAACATCCGGGGGTACGAGACGGCGGAGAAGGTCGGTCCCGATCTCACCCGGATCCGGGCGAAAGTGCAGCCGGCCTGGCTCGTCCGCTGGATCCAGAAGCCGGAGGCCTACCTCCCCCACACGCGGATGCCCTCCTTCGGGCTGAGCGAGAAGGAGGCCACCGCCATCGCGGCCTACCTCCTGAAGCACTCGGAGCCGGCGCCGCGGGCCGCCGGGTCCTACGCCCCGGCGGTCCCGGCGGCCCGGGGCCGGGAAATCTTCCAGCAGGTGGGGTGCTACGCCTGCCACCAGCTCCGGGGGCCGGACGGGGAGCCGCAGCCCAGCACCTTCTTCGCCCAGGTGGCGCGGGACTTCGCCCCGGACCTGAGCGGCCTGGCCAGCAAGGTGAGCGGGCCGGAGTGGCTCTTTGCCTGGCTGAAGGACCCCAAAGCCTTCCGGCCGACCACCCCCATGCCCAGCCTGCGCCTCAGCGACGCCGAGGCCAGCGCCCTGACCAACTTCCTCCTGACGCTCGGGAAACGGGAGGCCGCACCTCCCGCCCTCCTGGCGGCCCTGGGCAAGCCAGAGCTGATCGAGGAGGGGCGGCGGCTCATCGGGAAGCGGGGCTGCTTCGGCTGCCACGAGATCCGGGGCTTCGAGAAGGCGGAGAAGATCGCCCCCGACCTGTCCAACTACGGCAACAAGCGGCTCCTGGAGCTGTTCTTCGGCGACGCCACCCAGATCCCCGAGACCTGGGAGGACTACACCTTCTGGAAATTACAGCAGCCGGACATCTACGCCACGGAGCGGATCGAGCAGATCATGCCCAACTTCCGGCTGAACGACGACCAGGTGAAGGCGCTTCGGACATACCTGAAGTCCTTCTCGGCGGAGCCGGCGCCGCACCGGCGGTTCCTGCGGGCCCTGAGCGACGCCGAGCAGGCGGTGGAGGCCGGCCGCCGCCTCGTCCGGAAGTACAACTGCGTCGGCTGCCACGTGGTCGAGGGGAAGGGGGGGGATATCCGGGTGCGGTTCGCCAGCCCGGCGGCGGCCCCACCCCCGCTCACCCTGCGGAACGGGCTGCTGAGCGAGGGGGAGAAGGTGCAGGCCCCCTGGCTGAACGAGTTCCTCATCCAGCCCACGCCGATCCGACCCTGGCTCACGGTCCGAATGCCCACCTTCGGATTCGCGTCCAACGAGGTGACGGGGCTGGTCGGCTACTTCAACGGGCAGGCCGGGCTGCCGTTCCCGACCCCGCTGACCTACATCGGGCCGCTGGACGGGAGCCTGGTGGCGGCGGGCCGGAAGCTGGCGTCCAAGGACTACTTCGACTGCTTCTCCTGCCACCAGCAGGGGGAGAGAAAACCGGAGGGCCCGTCCGAGGGGTGGGCGCCCGACCTGGCCCTCGCCCGGCGGCGGCTGCGGCCGGAGTGGATGGTAAAGTGGATCACCGATCCCCAGAAGGTCCAGCCGGGCACCAAGATGCCGAACTTCTACCCCGGGGGCCCGGATGATATCCTGGGAGGTGATGAGAAGCGGCAGATCCAGGCGCTGGTGGAGTTCATCCTGAGTCTGGGCCGGTGAGCCGGGTCACCCGCCGGGAAGCCCCTGGCGGGGCTCGAGGGAGAGGAGCGGGAGCATGAAGCGAGTCGCGGCAGTCATCCTGGGCGCGGCAGTGATCCTCGGCACATCCCCGGCCGGCGCCGCCTATCAGGCGGTG
>JAKEHP010000482.1 GCA_022614955.1 Candidatus Methylomirabilota bacterium | reverse complement strand
CATGTATGCCGCTATACTCTAACGTATAAATCATCTGTCGTTATAGAGTACCAGATGCAGATACCTCGATGTCAAGTCATAATCATTTCAATAATAGACGGATAGTACTCCCTTCGGGCTCGCGCAGTAGACTGGCAGGTGAGTCGCCGTGACGCTCTGCTGCCCACACTGCCAGTTCGAGAACCTCCCGCAGGCGAGGTTCTGCGCCCAGTGCGGTGCGCAGCTTCCGGCCCCGTGCCGGCAGTGCGGGACCGAGATCGTCCCCGGCGGCAGGTTCTGCGTGAGGTGTGGAACGGAGGTGCCGGAGCAGGACGGGGAGATCAAGCAGGTGACCGTCCTCTCCTGCGACCCGGGCTTCGAGGACCCGGGGGCCCTCGATCCCGAGACCCTTCACTTTCTCGTCAGCCGCTTCCTGCAGCTCGCGCGAGTGGAGGTCGACCGCTACGGCGGGGCCCTCACCCAGGCCCTGCCTCACGGTGTGGTGGCGCTGTTCGGCGCTCCGGTCGGCCATGAGGATCACCCCCAGAGAGGGGCCCTCGCCGCAATCGGGCTGCTCGAACGCCTGCGCGAGAGCGCCCCCGAGATCCAGGCCGAACACGGTCTGGCCTGGCGGGCCCGGATCGGGCTGGACAGCGGACCGGTTGTCCTCGGCATCGGGGCCACCGCCGTGGGCGCCGCCGCCGAGGCGGCGCGACGGCTGATGGAGCTCGCAGAACCGGGCACGATCCTGGCGTCGGACAGGATCGCCGGCCTAGTCGGATCCCGGCTAGAGCTGGAGCCTCGAGAGTTGCCGGCGGGCACCGGCGCGCCAAGCCGTCCGCGCGAGTGGAGGGTGATCGGCGTCGCTTCGCCGCCGGTCTGGACGCCGGTCGTCCCCGATCGGGATCTTAGCCCCTTCGTCGGCCGGGCACGGGAGATGGCCGTCCTCGAGGAGCTGGGGCTGGCGGTCCGCGCGGGCCAGGGTCAGGTCGTGGGGATCGCCGGGGAGGCGGGTGCGGGCAAGTCCCGCCTGCTGCTGGAGTTCTCCCGGACGCTCCGGGGCCAGGCGGTCACCTGCCTCCGGGGCCACTGCCTCTCCTATGCCAGCGGCATCCCGTGCTTCCCCTTCGTCGACATGATCCGCAAGGCCT
>JAKEHP010000481.1 GCA_022614955.1 Candidatus Methylomirabilota bacterium | reverse complement strand
TTTCTCCGGAATGCCCACGCGCTCCAGGAGGGCCATGGCGATCTGCTCCGCCTCCGCCCGGGAGAGGCCTTTGACCTTCATTGGAGCGAGCGTGATGTTCTCGAGCGCCGTCATGTGCGGGTACAGGTTGAAGGACTGAAAGACCATCCCCACCTCGGCGCGGAGGCGCGAGGGGTTCAGGGCGGGGTCGGAGAGGGAGAGACCGTTCACCACGATCTCCCCCGACTGAATCGGCTCCAGCCGGTTGACACAGCGGATCAGGGTGCTTTTCCCGGAGCCCGAGGGGCCGCAGACCACCACCACCTGGCCGGGCTCTACCCTCACGGTGACATCCCGGAGGACGTGGAGCTTTCCGAACCATTTGTTGACCTGCTTGAACTCGATGGCCGGCGCCATCCCTCCCATCACTCACTGGGAGCCAGGGTCTCTCCAGTGGGAACGGTTTGGCCGACCCGGGCAGCCCCTCGGGGGCCGACGTTCGGCAGGAGCGCGAGGGAGCCCTCCCGCATGCGGGCCCCACATCATGCTGTCCGGCACGGGCGGATCTCGGTCTCGTCCGGGATACTTTTAAGGATACGGCATCGAGGCTTCGCACGCAACCCAGGAATTTTGCTCGCCACCTCAGGCCGCCTTCTCCCGCGCGTGAGGCCGGGGGAGGCGCTCAGCGGGAAACGTCTCCCCTCCACCGTTCAAGGCCCTCCCCATCCGGAGCGGCCCCACACCCTGCCTCCCCGGGGTCCGGGTGCCCCGTGGTCCCGGCCCCGGCGGCGGGAGCGCTCCTTGCAAATCCCCTACTCCTGAACGGGTCTCTGTAGTACCATCCGCGGCCGAACTGGTTCCGGGAAGGGGGCGGACATGCGGTGCAGGCGCGGCAACTCTCCGTGGCTGAAGGCCGGAGCGGCCCTGGCGCTCCTGGCGTGGGGGAGCGGCGCGGCCGTGGCGCTGGAGCTGGTGGCGCCGCTCGGTGTGGACGAGCCGGTCATCCCTGAGGCGAATCTCCTCACCCCGGAGAAGGTGGCGCTCGGCCAGCAGCTCTTCTTCGACCCCCGCCTCTCGGCGGATAATACGGTCGCCTGCGCCACCTGCCACGACCCCCGGAAGGGGTTCAGCAACGGGGAGCGGGTGGGCATCGGCATCCGGGGGCAGCGGGGGCCCCGCAACGTGCCCACCCTGTTCAACGCGGCCCTGAGCGACTTCTACTTCTGGGACGGGCGGGCCGCGTCGCTGGAGGAACAGGCGCTGGGCCCCATCCAGCACCCCCGGGAGATGGGCCAGAGCCACGAGGCGACCGTCGCCAAGCTGCGGCGGCTCAA
>JAKEHP010000480.1 GCA_022614955.1 Candidatus Methylomirabilota bacterium | reverse complement strand
TGGTGGGGGCGAGGCCGGCGCACTCTACGATGGGGTCGTCGTCCGGGCCGGATCCACCGCAGGCAGCGAGCAGGAGGACGGCGGGAAGCAGAAACGGAAGGCGGCACAGGGCGGTCACGGGGAACCGTCTCCATGGGGGTTGAGTGACAGCAAGCTTAAGCAGGACAAGGCTTTTTGACAATCGCCCTGGAGGCCGGTAGCTTCACTCCGTGCCCAGTGACAGTTGGTTGTCGACGGTGCGGTTCGGGGCGGACGGGCTGGTTCCCGTCGTGGCCCAGGAGAGCCGGTCCGGCGACGTCCTCATGGTGGCCTTCGCCGACCGCGACGCGCTGGAGCGCACCGCGGAGACCGGCTTCGCCCACTACTTCAGCCGCTCCCGCCGCGCGCTCTGGCGCAAAGGCGAGTCCTCCGGGCACGTCCAGCGGGTCCACGAGATCCGGGTGGACTGCGACGGGGACACGGTCCTCTACCGGGTGGAGCAGGAGGGTCCCGCCTGCCACACCGGGAGCCGCACCTGCTTCTCGGCGGTGGTGGGCGGGGAGGCCGGGGCCGATCCCGGGGGACACCTGCTCACCCGGCTGGCGTCGCTCATCGCCCGGCGGGCGGAGGAGCGGCCGGAAGGGTCCTACACCGTCAGGCTGCTCGACCAGGGCGTCGGGAAGCTCTCCAAGAAGGTCGGCGAGGAGGCGGTGGAGGTGGTGGTCGCGGCCAACGCCGAGGACGACGCCAGGCTGGCCTCGGAGAGCGCGGACCTGCTCTATCACCTGTTGGTCCTGCTCCAGGCGCGGGGGGTTGGGCTGGATGCGGTGTTGAAAGAACTGGAAGGCCGAGCAAAATAGCAGTATGCCCTTCGTCCACCTTCATACGCATTCCGAGTACAGCCTGCTCGACGGGGCCAACCGGATCCCGGACCTGGTCGCGCACGTCAGGAAGCTCGGCATGGACAGCCTGGCCGTCACCGACCACGGCAACATGCACGCGGCCTGGAGCTTCTACGAGGAGGCCAAGGCCCAGCAGATCCGGCCGATCCTCGGCTTCGAGGCCTACCTCGCCTTCGGGCCGCGGCAGGCCCGGGAGAAACCGGCGTGGGCGCCGGCCGGGTACAGTCACCTGGTGCTGCTGGCGCGGAACCGCACGGGCTACCAGAACCTGGTCCGGCTCACCTCGATCGGTTACACCG
>JAKEHP010000012.1 GCA_022614955.1 Candidatus Methylomirabilota bacterium | reverse complement strand
TACGCAAGTGAGAATCGCCCTGGCATCCTCAGGAGGTGGCGCATTTTAGGTGAGAATCACAGAGAAAAAATGGCGCATTGACAGTGAGAGTTTACACCCCCACAGCGTTTGGCCAAGGCCTCCGCGATCCGATTGTGCCTAGTTTGGCCCAATGCTCCTCCCTTCTACAGGCCAGCCCGGTGCGATTTTCCCAGCTGGTAGCACCGAATGAGCGGTTTGTCAAGATATAGTATATCCTCGGAAGATGAGCTACAGCATATCGTGGTGTACGCCGCTAGTACCCGTTATTTGGCGGGTACTTACGCTTCCACCTCACGGCCCCACCAGCTGGCGGCGGAGCTGGTGAGCGGGGGTGTAGTACCTCCGCACGAGCATCGCGAGGAAGAGGACGCTTGTGAACGCCACCGCGGCCGTGAGCATCAGCATCACAACGATCTGATACCGGACGGCTACGAGGGGCGAGGCACCGGCCAGGATCTGCCCAGTCATCATGCCGGGCAGTTGGACGATCCCGACCACCATCATCGCGTTCAGGCTCGGGATCAGCGCCGCGCGCAGCGCCTCCTGCCGCAACGCCGCCAGGGCCTCCGGGGCCGGGAACCCCAGGGCGAGAAGCGTCTCCACCTCCGGCACCCGATTCTTCAGTTCAGCCTGGAAGCGCTCCCCCGCCAGGGCCGCCCCGTTCATGGCGTTGCCCACGATCATGCCGGCAATCGGAATGAGATACTGCGGGTCGAACCAGGGCCGGACGCCGATGACCACCTCGCCTACGAAGGCGAGGGTGAGCCCCGACCCTGCCGTCAGCGCGATCGCGGCGAAGGTCCACATGCCGGCCACCCGCCGCTTCAGGCGGGAGACTGCCGTGTGGGTCGCTACCAGGACCATCACGGCGACCGCGCCCAGGACCGGCGCCCAGTGCTCCAGGGCGAAGATCGCCTCTAGCACATAGCCGACCAGGAACAGTTGGAGGAACGTCCGGACCGTCCCCACCAGCAGGGAGCGCTCCAGGCCCAGGCGCTCCCGGAACGATAGCACGAATACCGCGACGATCAGGAGCAGGGAGGCGGCGAGCCGCCAGGGGCCGATGTCCAGGACCTCGGTCACGGCACCCTCCCGGCGACGAAGTCGCGGACCAGGGGATGCGTCGGGCGCTCCAGGGCGGCGCAGGTCTCGGCCTCCACGATGACCTCGCCCCCGGCCAGGAAGAGGAGCCGCCCGGAGAGCCTCCGAATCACGTTCAGGTCGTGGCTCACTACGACCAGCGTCAGCCCCTTCTCCTGGTTCAGTGTGGTCACCGTCTCGATCAGGTGCCCGGCCGCTTGGGGATCCAGGGCCGACGTCGGCTCGTCGAGCAGCAGGACATCGGGGCGCATCAAGAGGGCACGCGCGATCGCCACCCGCTGCTTCTCCCCTCCGGACAGTTCGACTGCCGCGCGGTCCAGGAAGGTCGGATCCAAAGCCACGTCCTCCAGGGCCGCGCGCAGGTCGGCCTCGCTGAGCGCCACCCGGCGCTCCCGCGGGTGCCGCAGCAGGTTGTCCCGGACCGTTCCATCGAACATGACCGGGGTCTGGAGGGTGAGTGCGATCCGCCGGCGGATTTCCAGGGGGTCGTAGGCGCGCAGATCCTTCCCGTGGAAGAGGACCGTTCCCTGGTCGGGGTCCTCGAACCGGTTGAGCAGCCTGAGGAGAGTGGACTTGCCGCCGCCCGAGGGGCCGACCACGTTCAGGCTCTCCCCGGCCTCCAGGGCAAACGAGACGCCGCGCAGGACCTCGCCCCGGCCGCCCCGTCCCCGCCCTGGTAGTGGAGGGAGACGCCGTGGCACTCGAGGATCACCACGAGCACCCGGCCTCCCGGGACGGCGCTTTTCTGTTGACGCGGTCGCGGCGGGGGGAGTAGAGAGGAAGGCCGGAGGTGGAGGGATGGACCAGCGCGCGCAGGAGGAACTGCAGAAGCACCTGACTCACCTCCCCGGCTGGACCTTCGACGGGCAGGCGCTGGTGCGGGAGTACCACTTCCCGGATTTCCGGACTGCCCTGGCCTTTGTGAACACCATCGCCGATCTCGCGGAGATCACCGGCCAGCACCCGGAGATCCGGATCGCGGGCTCCCGGGTGACCTTCGCATGCAGCAACCGGATCACAAAGAAGGTCTTGTTCTCGGACATTCAACTCGCCCGGCAGATCCAGAACGCCGCCGACTCCCAGGACGCCCTCGCCGGCTGACCCCCCACAACCGACTC
>JAKEHP010000479.1 GCA_022614955.1 Candidatus Methylomirabilota bacterium | reverse complement strand
TGATTTGTACAAGTTGTACAAGGGGTTTCCCGGCTGGGACGAGGCCGAGGGGTCTGACAAAAGATCCGGGAGGGTTCAACGGGACCGGGGCGGGGTAAGTTTCCAATGGGTGTCCCACAGGCCGCTTTGATCCAACGCCTCCAGGGCCATCAACGCCTCCGCGTTGTCCCCATCCCATTTCTTCCCCACCCCCTTCACCCGCAACGTCGTCGCCTTGCACATCGACTCCGTCGGGCCGCTGCCGATTTGACGCCCCTTCTGAAGGAACTCCGGGTAACGGATCATCTCCTCCCGTTCGCTGATGTAGCTCAGCAACCCCAACGCCGCCTTCCGCTTGGCCCCCCGCCAGCGGAACGCCCACTCCCATACCGCCTCCTCCAATTCCACATAACGGCCGTGCTTGGCCTGATGCAGCACCCCCGCCGCCCACTGCCGCCCCGGCGCCTCCTCCCCGTCCTCCTCCCCGTACACCGCCCGCCGCGCCTTATGCACGTTCTCCGCCAGGTGGTAGAAGTCCAGCCCCAACCCGTCCAAAGGCAGGCTCTGGCCCTTGATCTGCGCACGAATCCACTCCGCCCCGTCCACCACCCCCACCTTGTCCTGCGCCTGGCCCAGCCCCACGCGCCCGGCGGCCTGCCGCATCAACTCCCCCGCCTGCTCGCTGTTGCCACGCGTCACCACCACCAGCCGATGGTCCGCCGGCTCGTCGTAGTAGGTGACGACCTTGAACTCCTTGAACGATTGGTCCGCTCCGGGCCGCGCCCGCGGCAGCGGCCGGCACCTCCGGCCCCGCTTCCGTCGCTTGGCCTTGACTTGCGTGCGGCGGGCGTCCTTCTCCGCCTGGGTGACCAGCGGCACCATCACCCCATCGACCCCCAGGTAGATCCGGGTGTTCGCGGTGGGCCGGCCGTCGGGGCCGACGGTGAAGCAGTCGCTGCCGTCCCACCCCAGCGGCAGCCGCCCGGAGCGCTCGGCGGCCAGGACCGCCCGCCCGTCGGCTTCGACCAGGTCGCGGACGGTCTCCCGGCTGACGGACAGCTGGGCGCAGCGGGCGAGGTTGTCGGCGGCCTTGGCGAAGCTGCGGGAGGCCTGGTTGAGTCGGCAGGCCATCTCGCGCACGCCGTGGGTGAGGGTGGCGTGGGCCCGGTCGAGCCAGTCGTCCAGCGGGGTGAAACTGCCGACGTCCCGGGCGAAGTAGCGTCGGCGGGACAGGACGATGCGGCCGTTGATGGTGAGGACGGAGAACGGCTCGGGGCCCTTACCTTGGAGGCGCTGGCCGGTGCGGGGGTGGGTCGGAGGGGGGGGAAGCCGCCTGGGCAGCGTCCAGGCGGAGTTGCACGGCGGCTTGGTAGGTGTGGGTGCGGAAGTCGGCCAGGAGGTCGCGGACCGGCTCCTCGCTGTCGGTGAGGACGCGGCCGGCGGGGGCCTGGTTGACGGCGGCGGTGACGTCGTGGCAGAGACGCTCGAACCGCTCGCGCAGGCGGGCGATGAGGTCGGCGGCCGAGGCTTGGGGCTGGGGGTCCATGCGACACCAATGGGGAAGAGGGAACCAGCCCGGACGGCCGGGCCTTCCTCCCAGCCTATGACCTCCCGGATCTTTTGTCAGACCCGGCGATTCGGGCGGGTACGCCGCCACCGCGTTGGCGAGGTGTTGGTGACGAAGGCCGCGGAAGGTCGCGGGCAAGCACGCGCCCTGCAATCTTCGCGACCTTCGCTGGAAAACAGGCCCT
>JAKEHP010000074.1 GCA_022614955.1 Candidatus Methylomirabilota bacterium | reverse complement strand
GCTCCGCCTGCTCGCCGAACGTCACCGGTCAATCTCCCCGAGCACGATGTCAATGCTCCCGATGATCGCCACCACGTCCGCCACGAGCCGCCCCTCCACCATCCGGGGGAGGGCCTGCAAATTGATGAGGGAGGGCGGGCGGACCCGGACGCGGTAGGGTTTGTTGCTCCCATCGCTCACCACATAGAACCCGATCTCCCCCTTGGGGGACTCGATGGGCACGTAGGCCTCCCCCGCCGGCACCGTGAACCCCTGGGAGTAGAGGAGGAAGTGGTGGATCAGGGCCTCCATGCTCCGCCGGACCAGCGGCTTGGGGGGCGGGACGATCTTGCGGTCGTCGAGGTTCACGGGCCCCTTCGGCATCCGGTCCAGGCACTGGCGGACGATCGCGGCGGACTGGCGCATCTCGAAGACGCGGCAGCGGTAGCGGTCGTAGACATCCCCGTTCTTCCCCAGGGAGATGTCGAAGTGGAACCGGTCATAACCGGAGTAGGGCCAGACCTTCCGGATGTCCCAGGGGACTCCCGAGGCGCGCAGGCTCGGCCCCGAGACCCCTAACCCGATCGCCTCCTCCCGCTTCAGGACCCCCACCCCCACCGTCCGCTGCATCCAGAGCGCGTTGTGGGTCAGCAGGTCCTCGTACTCGTCCACCCGCTTGGGGAACTCGTCGAGGAAGTCCCGGACGGCCCGCTCGAAGCCGTCGGGCAGATCCGCCATGAGCCCGCCCACCCGGATGTAGGTGGACATCATCCGCTGGCCGCTGAGCATCTCGTACAGGTCCAGGATCTTCTCCCGCTCCCGGAAGCAGTAGAGGAAAACACTCATCGCCCCGATGTCCAGGGCGTGGGTCCCCAGCCAGACCAGGTGGCTCTTGATGCGGGTCAGCTCGGTCATCATGACGCGGATGACCTGGGCCCGCTCCGTGGCCTCGATCCCCAGGAGCTTCTCCACGCTGAGGACGAAGGCCAGGTTGTTGGACATGGGCGCCAGGTAGTCCATCCGGTCGGTGATCGTGATGGCCTGCTGGTACCGCTTGTCCTCCATGATCTTTTCCATACCGGTGTGGAGGTAGCCGATGTGGGGGACGCAGCGGACCACCGCCTCCCCGTCCAGCTCCAGGACCAGGCGGAGGACCCCGTGGGTGGAGGGGTGCTGCGGGCCCATGTTGAGCGTCATGGTCCGCGTCTCGGTCACCGCCGCCCCTCCTCCTCCCACCACCGGGGCTCGGTGGTCACCGGGAAGTCCTTCCGCAACGGGTGCCCCTCGAAGTCGTCCGGCATGAGAAGCCGCCTCAGATCGGGGTGGTCCCGGAACGGGATGCCCATTAAGTCATAGACCTCCCGCTCCATCCAGTTGGCCGCCTCCCACACGCCGGTGACGCTCGGGACCGCCTCCCCCCCCTCCACCCGCACCTTCAGCCGCAGGCGGCTGCTGTTGCGCAGGGAGGTCAGGTGGTAGACCACCTCGAACCGGGGCGAGGCCTCCGGCAGGCGCAGCCGGTCCACGCTGGTGAGGTCGGAGAGGAACTCGTAGCGCAGCTCGGGGTCGTCCCGGAGGAAGCGGCAGACCTCCCGGATGGCTGCCGGGGCCACCACCACCGTCAGCTCATCCCGGACGTGCCGGACACCCCGGATGGCGTCCGGGAACCGCTCCCGGAGCTTCACCACCACCCGGGGCTCCTCCCGGGCACCGCCTACTCCCACTCCAGGCCCCCCTTCCGCCAGACGTAGCCGAGCCCCAGACCGAGGACCCCCAGGAAGGCGACCATCTCCCAGAAGCCGAACCAGCCGAGCGACCGGTAGATCACCGCCCACGGGTAGAGGAAGATGATCTCGATGTCGAAGACGATGAAGAGCATGGCGACCACGTAAAACCGCACGGCGAACCGGTCCCGGGCCGACCCGACCGGCGTGATGCCGCACTCGTAGGGGGCCAGCTTCTCGGGGGTTGGGCGGTGCGGACCGATCAGGGAGGAGAGAAGGACCGATCCCCCGGCGAAGGCGGCCGCCAGGAGGATCAGGATGCCGATGGGCAGGTACTCGATCAGCATGTGAAGGTTGGTACGATCGGCCTCCGCGAAACGGGGAGGGGCCGGGAGGCCCCTCCCCCCCGGGCTACCCCTTCAGCAGCTCGGCCGCGAAGGGGTTCGCGAACAACAGGATGAGCGCGATCAACAGCACGTAGATGGCCAGGGACTCGATGAAGGCTAACCCGATGATGAGGGCTGTCTGAATGCGGCCAGCGGCGTTCGGCTGCCGGGCCATGCCGTCGAGGGCCGCCGCGACGGCGCGTCCCTGGGCGAAGGCGGCCATGGCCGAGGCGATGGCCATCCCGAAGCCGCCGGTCAGGACGGTCATCCAGAAGTACGTGGTGTCCCTCGCCCCGGCCGGCTCGGCCGCCCCCGCCGCCGTCGCCAGGGCAAGCAGCACGCCTGCGGCCACGAGCACTCCCACCCCCCGCGTCCCCTTCATGTCCCGTCCTCCTTTTCCTCCCCCTGCCATTGGGGTCCGCCGGCGCCTGCCTCGGGAGGGGTTGACGGGCCGGCCGCGCCGGGAGCGATCCGGGCAACCCCGCGGGGACTCAGTGCTCCTCGTGGCCGTGCTCCACCGCCCCCGCGATATAGATGGTAGAAAGCATGACGAACACCAGCGTCTGCACGACGCTAGTAAAGATGGCCAGCCCCATCATCGGGAGAGGCGCGATGAGGGGCGCCAGGAAGAACAGGAAGAGGATCACGGCGTCCTCGCCGAAGATGTTCCCGAAGAGCCGGATGGAGAGGGAGAGGACCCGCGCGCAGTGACCGATAACCTCCACCAGGATGAACACGGGGATCATGACCGGCCCCATCACGACCAGCAGGGCCTTCGGCAGCGAGCCCACCGGGCCCAGGAAGTGCTTCGCGTAGGTCAGGGCTCCCTGCTCCCGGACGCCGAAGTAGTGGTAGGCGACGAAGACGGTGAGGGCCAGGGCAGCCGTGGTGTTGATGTTGGCCGTGGGCGACTTGAACCCCGGGACGAGGCCCAGCAGGTTGGCCGTCAGGATGAAGAGGCCCACCGCCCCGAGGAGGGGGAGGTATTTCCGCCCGTGGTGGCCGATGATGGAGTCAATGAGGCCGTGGAAGGCCTCCACCGTCACCTCCAGGACGTTCTGGAGGGGGCCGGGCACCGACTGGAGGCGACGGGTGCAAAGGACCGAGAGCAGCGTGAGCAACGCGATGACCACCCAGGCCATGGCCACGTGGTCCGGGAGGAAGGACCCCGGGAGCCAGGGGGCGAAGGGGTTCGGGATCATGAAGATCGCGGAATGCTCGATGGCCTCCACGGCGCTCCTCCCCGGCTGCCCCCCGCGGCCATGTTCCCGTTCTCACAAACGCGGGCAAAAAAAATCAGTCCCGCGTCGCCCGTCGAATGTCTCGCAGGACCTGCGTGAAGCCGGCCGTGACGCCGAGCAGCAGCCCCACGCTGAGGCCCCAGGGGCCGCTCCCCAGCCAGCGATCCACCAGCACCCCCAACCCCACCCCGATGGCCGGCGCCACCCCCAGGGTCAGCCCCAGGGAAGCAAGCATCCCCACCTGCCGCCATGGGGAGGGTCCGCCGGGCATAGCCTCTCGTGCAGTATACCGCCGGCCCCCTCAGCGGGCAAGCGCTCCGCCCTCTCCGCTACCCCAGGACCCCCCGGACGGAGGCCCGCGCCGCCTCCAGGAAGGGTCCGGGGTAGACCCCGATGACCAGGGTCCCGAGGACGGCCAGGGCCAGCGCCACCGCCAACGCCACCGAGCGGTTCACCGGAAGGCGGGAGGGGCTCTCCCGCATGTACATCACCATGGCGACCCGCATGTAGTAGAAGAGGGAGATGACCGAGTTGACCACCGCGATGACCGCTAGCCAATAGAACTTGCTCTCGATGGCGGCGCTGAACAGGTAGAATTTCCCCACAAACCCCACCGTGGGCGGGATGCCGGTGAGGCTCAGCAGAAAGATCAGCATGGCGAACGCGGCCGCTGGGTGGGCCTGGGCCAGCCCGGCAAAGTCCTCGATCCGGTCCCCCTTCACCTGGCCGCTGCATAGGTAGACGACCATGGCGAAGGCGCCCGCCGTCATGAAGTAATAGGCCAGGACGTACAACAGCATGGCCGAGATCCCCAGCTCCGTCCCGGCCACCAGCCCGATGAGGGTGTAGCCCACGTGGGCGATCCCGGAGTAGGCCAGCATCCGCTTGATGTTGGTCTGGGCGATCGCCAGCACGTTCCCCACCGTCATGGTGAGGGCCGCCAGCACCCAGAAGAGCATCGTCCAGTTCACCTGGAGCATCGGCATGGCCAAAAAGAAGACCCGGAGCATGGCGGCGAACCCGGCCGCCTCCGAGGCGACCGCGATGTAGGCGGTGACCGGCGTCGGGGCCCCTTCGTACACATCCGGGATGTACATGTGGAACGGGACCATGGCGATCTTGAACCCGAACCCCGCCGTCAGCATCACCATCCCCAGGACCAGGGCGGGGTTGGTGAGGGGAACCTCCTTGAGCGCCGTCCCCACCTCCCGGAGGTCCAGGGTGCCCGTGAGGCCGTACAGCATCACCATCCCGTAGAGGATGACCCCGGAGGAGAAGGCACCCATCAAGAGGTACTTCAGGGCCGCCTCGTTGGACTTCTGGTCGCGCTTCAGGTACCCGCAGAGCACGTAGATGGAAACCGACATGGTCTCCAGCGCCACGTAGAGGGAGAGGAGGTTCCCCGCCGCCCCCATCAGCATCATGGCTGAGGTGGCGAAGAGGGTGATGGCGTAGAACTCGCCCACCCCCACCTGCTCGACCGTGAGATAGGGCATGGCCATGAGAATGATCAAGAGGGTGGCCACGAGGAAGATCACCTTGAAGTAGACGGCGAACGGGTCCACAAGGAGCATGCCGGAGAACCCGGCCGCCCGCTGCCCCACCTGCCCAGCCGCCAGCACCCCCGCCGCCAGCAGGCCCAGCACGCTGAACCAGCCCAGCGCCGTCCGGACGCGCTCACCGAGGCAGAAGTCCAGGATGAGGACGACCATGGCGCATCCGGCCACCGCCAGCTCCGGCAGCAGGAGCCATATGTCGGCGGGGTTGAAGGTGGTGCTCATCGGGTGGGCTTCGCCTCCTCGGCCGGTCGCGCCCCGGGGAGGAGCGGGGGCAGCACCGGGGCCGGCGCCTCCGCCCGCAGGGCCTTGGCGTTGACCTGCCGGATGACCTTGTTGACCGAGGGGGTCATGGCGTTCAGGAAGGGCATGGGGTAGAGCCCGATCCAGAAGCAGAGGACGATGATGGGGAGCAGGGTGGCCAGCTCCCGGCCGTCCAGATCGGTTAAGGTGCGGTTCTCCGGGTGGGTGATGGGTCCGAACATGGTCCGCTGGTAGAGCCAGAGGAGGTACGCCGCCCCCAGGACGATGCCGATCGCCCCGGCCGCAGCCCACCGCCAATCCACCCGGAACGCCCCCAGCAGGATCAGGATCTCTCCCACGAATCCGTTGAGGCCGGGCAGGCCCATGGAGGACAGCATGATGATCGCGAAGCAGGTGGCGTAGACCGGCATCACGCTGCTCAGGCCGCCCAGGTCCGCGATCATCCGGGTGTGGCGCCGGTCATAGATCAGGCCCACGATGAGGAAGAGGGCGCCGGTGGAGAGGCCGTGGTTGACCATCTGGAGGATGGACCCCTGGATGCCCTGGGCGTTCAGGGCGAATATCCCCAGCGTGACGAAGCCCATGTGGCTCACCGAGGAGTAGGCGATGAGCTTCTTCATGTCCGGCTGCACCATGGAGACCATGGCCCCGTAGATGATGGCGATGATGGAGAGGAGCACGATGAGCCCGATGAACTCCCGGCTGCGGCTGGCGTCGGGGAGCATGGGGAGGCTGAAGCGGAGGAACCCGTAGGTGCCCATCTTCAGTAAGACGCCGGCCAGGATGACGGAGCCGGCCGTGGGGGCCTCCACGTGGGCATCGGGGAGCCAGGTGTGGAACGGGAACATGGGGACCTTGATGGCGAAGGCGATGAAGAAGGAGAGCCAGACCCACCACTGGAGGTTGTACGGCAGGCCCGGCTCCACCATCCGGAAGATGTTGAAGGTGTACTCTCCCGTCTGGGCATGGTGGTAGAAGAAGATGGCCAGGATCCCCAGGAGCATCAGGACGGAGCCGAAGAGGGTGAACAAGAAGAACTTGATGGCGGCGTAGAGCTTCCGGGGGCCTCCCCAGACCCCGATGAGGAAGTACATGGGGACCAGCATGACCTCCCAAAAGACGTAGAAGAGGAAGAAGTCGAGGGACAGGAAGACCCCCAGCATCCCCGTCTCCAGGAGGAGCATGAAGACCATATACTCCTTGACCCGCTCCGTGATGGGGCCCCAGGAGGCCAGGACCGAGATCGCGCTGAGCAGCGTCGTCAGCAGGACCAGCCAGAGGCTGATGCCGTCCAGGCCCACGGTGTAGGAGACGCCGATGGCCGGGATCCAGGGGAGCTGCTGGACGAACTGCATGTCGGCGGTAGCCATGTTGAACCGCCAGGGGATCCAGAGGGAGAGGACGAACGTGGCCGTGGAGGAGGCTAGCGCCACACCCCGGATCGCGGTGAGCCGGCCCGAGGGAACGAGGAGGATCAGGACGGCCCCCACGGTGGGCAGGAACGTGATCAGCGTCAAAATCCAGCCGTCAAGCACCATGGGCGCCGTCTCCTAGAAGAGCTGACCGCCAAGGAAGAGATACAGGCTGACGATGGCGAAGATCCCCAGGGCCATCGCCATGATGTAGTTCTGGACCAGGCCGGTCTGCACCCGCTTCACCCGGTCGCTCCCCCCTTGCAGGGCGTCGGCGATCCAGTTGACCAGGCCGTCCACGATGCCCAGATCCAGGCGCCAGGCCGAGAAAACGCTGGCCCCCACCGTTGCCATCGCCGTTCCATTCACCGCCCCGTCCACCACCCGGTCGTCCCCCCGCCACGCCAGCCGGGAGAGCCCCAGGAAGCCGCTGACGAAGAAGGTGTTGTACAGCTCGTCCACGTAGTACTTCCGGAGGAGGAGCGTGTGCAGCGGCCGGAAGCGGGTCACCAGGCGTTCTGGCAGCTCCGGGGAGACCACGTAGAGCTTGTAGGCCAGCAGGATCCCGGCGCCGGCGATGGCCAGCGAGACGAGGGCCATGCCCACCTCCAGCGTCACGCCCCCGTGCGCCGGCTCGCCGTGGGCCGCCGCCAGCGCCGGGGCCAGGAACCGGTGGAAGAGGCCCTGCTCCGGCGGGAACCCCACCGCCGCCCCGATGCCGACGGCGAAGACGGCCAGGACGAGCAGGGGCCGGGTCATGACGGGCGGGGCCTCGTGCAGGTGCCGCGCGTGATGCGGGTCCACCCGGGAGGGACCCGTGAAGGTGACGAAGTAGAGGCGGAACATGTAGAAGGCGGTCAGAAAAGCCCCGGCGGCCCCGAGGGCCCAGAGGACCGTGTGGCCCCTGCTCCAGGCGGCGAAGAGGATCTCGTCCTTGGACCAGAAGCCGGCGAGCGGAAAGATGCCGGCGTTGGCCAGCGCCGCAATGAGAAACGTCGCCGCCGTGATCGGCATGACCTTCCGCAGGCCCCCCATCCTCCACATGTCCTGCTCGTGGTGCAGCGCGTGGATCACGGCCCCACAGCCGAGGAACAGGAGGGCCTTGAAGAAGGCGTGGGTCGTGAGGTGGAAGATGCCGGAGGCGTAGGCCCCCACCCCCGCCCCCAGGAACATGTACCCGAGCTG
>JAKEHP010000478.1 GCA_022614955.1 Candidatus Methylomirabilota bacterium | reverse complement strand
TCCAGCCGGCCATGAGGGCGCCGTAGTACCAGGCCGCCGGGAGCGAGGCGGCGCCGAACCAGAGCGCCGCCTGGTCCCAGAACCCGAAAACCCGTGCCTCGGGCGGCACCTTCTCCAGGGCCGGGAACTCGGCCCCCAGCATCGTCGGGGGACGCTCACGCTCTGCCATGAGTCCCTCTACCTGCTGCGGCGGGCGATGACGGGCCGGCACCCTTACAGCTTCTCTTCCGCCCGCGCGGCCTCGTACTCCTTCCGCTTCTTGGGGAGGTAGGTCGGGATCGGCACATCCCACCACCCGGTCTTCTGCACACCGGTATGGGGCCAGTCCCGGGCCGTCATCAGTTCCAGGACGGCGGGGCCTCCCTTCGCCACGGCCTTCTTCACGGCGGGGCCGATGGTAGCAGGGTCCTCGACTCGCTCCGCGTGGCAGCCGAACGCCCGGGCCACGTCGGCGAAGCGGGCGCTGTACGGGGAGCCGTCTTTCTTCCGGAATTCGGTCCCGAGCAGGCGCTTCTCGCCGTAGGCGTTGAACTGGAGGTTCTTGATGGACTGCCAGCCGCAGTTATTGAGAATCACGATCAGCACCGGCAGGTCGAGCTGGACCGCCACCGCCAGCTCCTGCATCGTCTGCATGAAGTCGCCGTCGCCCGCGATGCCCACGACCGGCGCCTTGGGCGCGGCCAGCTTCGCCCCGATGCTGCCGGGCACAGTGAACCCCATGGTAGAGAACCCGCCCGAGGTAATGTGGGTCCGGGGGGCGTACACCGGGAACTCCTGCCAGACCTGGGTCTGGGGGAGGCCCGCTCCCGTCACCACGATGGTCTCCTTCGGCAGGGCCTTCCGGAGCTCCACGAGGGCCCGGGAGATGGTCATCGGCTTCACGTCAGATGTCTGAGCCGGGCGCAGGCGGTCGTACCACTCGTCGCGGAGCCGCACGATGTCCTTGAAGTAGGTCCCTTTCTTGTAGTCCCGCGCCTTCCCTTCGTCCCGGACAGCCTCGAGGAGGTCCACTACCGCCGCCTTGGCATCGGCGAGCAGCCCCACCGTCACCGGATAGTTCTTCCCGATCTCGTGCGGGTCCAGATCTACCTGGATGAGCTTCGTCGGCGGAATGGCGAAGGTGACCTTGTCTCTGTAGGACGAGGCGATCCAATCGGTGAACCGGCAGCCAACCGCCAGGATCACGTCAGCGGAGCGGCAGAGGGCGTTGCCGACGGAAGAGCCGGTATCCCCGGGGTGCCAGCCATAGAGCGGATGGTCCTCGGCCATCGCCCCCTTCCCCATCCAGGTCGTGACGACCCCGGCCCCCAGGTGCTCCGCCAGCGCGGTGAACTCGGCGGCGGCGTCAGCGGTGATGACCCCGCCCCCGGCCAGGAAGACCGGCCGCTTCGCCCCCCACAGGAGCCTCGCCGCCCGGGTCACCTCGGCGGCGTCGGGGCGCATCCGCCCGTGCGGCTCCCGCCCGTCCGCCTCCGGCAACTCCACGTCGGCCGCGTCCGCCTGCACGTCCATGGGGAGGTCCAGGAGGACCGGCCCCCGGCGGCCCGCCAGCATCTGGTTGAAGGCCCGGTGCAGGACGTAGGGCAGTTGATCCACCCGGCTCACCTGCCAGTAGCGCTTGACGATGGGCTCGAGGATCCGGGGGAAGTTGGCCCACTGGACCCGCTCGATCTCCTGGAGGACCGTGTGCCCCCGCATGTAGGTGTGGACCGAGCCGGTGATGAGGAGGACCGCCGTGGAGTCCACGTAGGCCTGGGCGATGCCGATCGTGGTGTTGGTGGCGCCGGGCCCGATGGAGGTGGTGACGGCGAGCGGCGTCCCGCTCACCCGATAGAAGGCGTCCGCCAGGTGGACGGCGCTCTGCTCGTGCATGACCGGGATCATCTTCACCCGGTCGGCCCGGTCCACGAAGGCGTCCAGCAGCGAGGTGTTGCCGTGCCCCGGGATCCCCACGATGTA
>JAKEHP010000477.1 GCA_022614955.1 Candidatus Methylomirabilota bacterium | reverse complement strand
GGCTGGGCCATGGGCGCGGTCTCCTTGGCTGCGGGACACTCATGGGGCTGATCGGTGGGAAATCCGGGGCCGGACCGGTTCACAGATGGGGCCCGGATCCGGCCCCGTCAAGGGCGGCTGTACCCGTCCGGGCAGTCTGGCGGACCCGGGGAAGTGCTTCTATGATAGGTACGTACCCCCCTTCCA
Source organism: Candidatus Methylomirabilota bacterium (assembly GCA_022614955.1). GTDB lineage: Bacteria > Methylomirabilota > Methylomirabilia > Methylomirabilales > JACPAU01 > JACPAU01. Next base: position 1,344 of record JAKEHP010000477.1, on the reverse strand, counting down.
GATTCCGGCGAGGTCAGGGCGACATGACGCCCGAAATGCGCCTTCCGGGCAGGCCCTCCCTGTCCCCGACGGCGTCGCAGGCTCCTCCGACCCCTCCCCCGACCGATCAGCCGGGGCTGGACCGGCATGTGGCTCGCCTGCGGGAGGGGGCCCGCGTCTTCGCCCGGCTCACCATCCGCGAGCGGATCCGCCTGCTGGTGGCCATGCGCGAGGGCTACACCCGGGTCGCCGCCGAGGTGGTGGAGCACTCCTGCCGGGCCAAGCGGATCGTCCTCGGCACCCCGCTCGAGGGCGAGGAATGGGCCTTGGGGCCCTGGTCCGTTCTTCGCCACTTCCGCCTTTTGCTGGACACCCTGGCGGCATTGGACCGGAAGGAGCGCCCGCCCGGCGCCAAGCTGCAACGGACCTCGGACGGTCGCCTCGCGCTGCAAGTCCTCCCCGGCAGCGCGCTCGACGCCGTGCTGTTCAAGGGCATCCGGGCCGAGGTGCACATGCGGGGCGGCGTCGGCGAAGCCGAGCTGTACGCTGGCACGAAACTCTACCGGCAGCTGCCCCACCCGCCCGGCCTGGTGCTGATCCTCGGCGGAGGCAACTCCGCCTCCATCCCCTGCCATGACGTGCTGACCAAGCTGTTCAACGAGGGCAAGGTCTGCCTGCTCAAGATGCATCCCATCAACGCCTATCTCGGACCGCTGCTGGAGGAGGCGTTCGCTCCGGCGATCGAGCGCGGCTTCCTCCGGATCGCATACGGTGGGGCCGAGGAGGGCGGCTACCTCGCGTCCCATCCGGGGATCGACGAGATCCACCTCACCGGCTCCCACGCGACCCACGAGGCGATCCTCTGGGGCGAGGACCTGGCTCGACGGGCCGAGCGGAAGGCGAATCGGTCCCCGCTGCACCTCAAGCGAATCACCTCGCAGCTGGGCTGCGTCTCGCCGGTCCTGGTGGTTCCCGGCCCCTACCTGGAGTCCCAGCTCGCTTTTCAGGCCCAGGAGCTGGCCGGGGCCATGGTCCACAACGCCGGGTGCAACTGCCACACACCCCGGCTGCTGGTCCTGCCTCGCGGCTGGGCCCAGCGGGATACCTTCCTGCGCCACTTCGAGGCCGCCCTGGCACAGGCCCCGCTCCGCATGGCCTACTACCCCGGTTCGGTCGAGCGCTGGGAGCAGTTGGTGGAGGGGCGTGAGCGGGTCCGGACCATCGGGGCCCCGGTCGGAGGCATGCTGCCCTGGACCGTCGTCACCGGCCTACGACCCGACGACCGCCGGGAGCCGCTGTTCTCCACTGAGGCGTTCGGCCCGGTGCTGGGAGAGGTCGAGATCGGCAGCACCGATCCGATGGAGT
>JAKEHP010000476.1 GCA_022614955.1 Candidatus Methylomirabilota bacterium | reverse complement strand
GCCAGGATGACCGTCACCACGCCCCAGAAGAGCGCGTTGGCCAGCCCGGTCGCCAGGAAGGCCAGGCCGACCAGGAGGCCCTGGGTGCCGGCGGTGACCCCGGTCCCCACCAGGGTGGAGACGGTCACGTCGCGGAATCGATCCCGGAGAATGTCGGCGTTGGCGGCGGAGAACGGGATGAACGGCCGCGCCCGGCGCCAGGCCCCCTGCGGCGCCACCAGGAGATAGTAGAGGCCGAAGAAGGCGATGGTGAGCTGGATCCCGAGCCGGGTGGCGGTCCCGATGAGACCGAGCGCGCTCTCACCGAGCCAGGAGACCAGCTCCGAGCCCAGTGCCTCGATCTGCGCGCCGATGTCGTACGGGCCCAGCCGGAAATCGCGCACCCGGTCCAGCAGCGGGCTCTGGATGACGCCGGTGGCGATCCCCCGGGCCTCGTTGGCTACCAGGCCGATCAGGGTGACTCCCGGCCCGACCACCAGGACGATGCCGAGCAGCACCACGAGGCCCGCCGCCACCCCCGGCTTGAGCCACCGGGTGAGCCAGCGCTGCACCGGGGCGAACACCACGTAGAGCACCGGGGCGCCGATCAGGCCGGTGCTGAACGGCCATAACGCCCAGGCCAGTCCCACCCCGAGCGCGAGGATCAGCCAGACCGCGCGCTGGCGCCGGGTATCGAGAAAAGGCATGGCAAAGAGTATGTCGCGACGACGACTGCCGCCAGCATCCCTCGGGCCCGGCCTTGCCGCGCCCCCTCGGGCCCGCGAGATTAGACCTCCCCCCGCACCTATTGCCGGAGCCTCTCCATCACCATGCCGACCGATCGCCCCCGCCTGAGTTACGCCAGCCTCCCGGTGATGATCCGGACCGCCGGGTCCGAGGGCGCCTGCGACTTCTTCAACCAGCGGTGGCTCGAGTTCACCGGGCGAGGGCTGGAGGAGGAGGTCGGGTTCGGCTGGGCCGACCGCCTGCATCCCGACGATCGGGAGCGGGTGTTGAGCCGCTATCGGGAGGCCCTGGCCGCCCACCATCCCTTCGAGATGGAATACCGTCTCCTCCGCCACGACGGCGAGTATC
>JAKEHP010000073.1 GCA_022614955.1 Candidatus Methylomirabilota bacterium | reverse complement strand
TCAAGGTCCGCAACGCGAAAGAGCTCACCGGCCTCATGAGCGCCCAGCAGTACACCAACTTCCTGGCGCAAGGAGCGAAGTGATGCGCTACATCCCCAACACCGATGCCGACTGCCGCCAGATGCTGGCCGCAATTGGCGTCCGGTCGGTGGAGGACCTCCTCGCCGACATCCCCCGGCAGGTGCGGGTCAAGGGGGACCTCAAGCTCCCCTCCGCCCTGTCCGAGACGGACCTCATGCGGCACATGCGGGGCCTTGTGGCCAAGGATGCCGATGTGGAGAGCTACACCTCCTTCCTGGGGGCCGGGGCCTACAACCACTTCGCCCCGACCATCACGAACCACCTGATCCTGCGGGGGGAGTTCCTGACCGCCTACACCCCCTACCAACCCGAGGTCTCCCAGGGGACCCTCCAGGCCATCTACGAGTATCAGACGCTCGTCTGCCAGCTCACCGGGATGGAGGTCGGCAACGCCTCCATGTACGAGGGGGGCTCGGCCCTGGCGGAGGCGCTCCTGATGGCCCACCGGGCGACGGGGCGGGAGGAGGTGGTGGTGGCCCGCACCGTCCACCCGGAGTACCGCCAGGTGATCCGGACCTACCTGGGACCCCTGGGGATCCGGATCCGCGAGGTCCCCTACGCGGGGGCGGGCGGGACCGACCTGAAGCTCCTCCGGGCTGCGGTGACAGAGCAGACGGCCTGCGTCGCCGTGCAGTCCCCCAACTTTTTCGGGGTCGTGGAAGAGCTGGGCGAGGCGGCCGCCGCCGTCCACGACAAAGGGGGGCTGGCCGTGGTGGCCGTGGCCGAGCCGGTCTCCCTGGGCCTCCTCACCCCTCCGGGAGAGCTGGGGGCCGACATCGTGGTGGGGGAGGGGCAGGCCTTCGGCAACCCCATCTCCTTCGGCGGGCCTTACCTGGGCTTCTTCGCCACCAAGGAGAAATACATCCGGAGCATGCCGGGGCGGCTCGTGGGGCAGACGGAGGACCGGGACGGCCGGGTGGGGTACGTTCTCACCCTCTCCACCCGGGAGCAGCACATCCGTCGGGAGAAGGCCACCTCCAACATCTGCACCAACGAGGGCCTCTGCGCCTTGGCCGCCACCATCACCCTCTCTGCCCTGGGGAAGCAGGGGGTGCGGGAGATGGCCCTCCTGAACCTCCGGAAGGCGGCCTACGCCAAGGGAAAGCTGGCGAAGGCCAAGGGCTTCGCCCTCCGGTTCAGTGGCCCGACGTTCAACGAATTCGTGCTGCAGGCGAAGCGCCGCCCCGTCCGCCAGGTCCTGCAGGCCCTGATCCGCAAGCGGATCCTGGGGGGGGTGGCGCTGGACCGCTTCTACCCCGAGCTCCGGGACTGCTTCCTGGTCTGCGTGACCGAGCAGAACCGCCGGGAGGAGATTGACGGGCTGGTCAAGGCCCTGGGAGGGGGACGATGAGCGACTACACCATCGGCACCCGCGGCCTCGTCTTCAACGAGCCCCTGATCTTCGACCGGAGCGTGGCGGGGCGTGTGGCCTACTCCCTCCCGCGGAGCGACGTGCCCGAGGAGAAGCTGGAGCGGCTGATCCCCCGGAAGTTCCTCCGGAAGGAGATTGTCGGGTTCCCCGAGGTGAGCGAGCTGGATGTCGTCCGCCACTTCACCCGGCTCTCCCAGTGGAACTTCGGCATTGACCTCGGCATGTATCCCCTCGGCTCCTGCACCATGAAGTATAACCCGAGGGTGAACGAGGACGCGGCCCGGCTGCCAGGCTTCGCCCGGGCCCACCCCTACCAGCCCGAGGAGCTGAGCCAGGGGGCGCTGCAGCTCATGTACGAGCTGGCCGAATACCTGGCCCAGATCGCCGGCATGGACGCGGCCTCGCTCCAGCCGGCCGCGGGGGCGCACGGCGAGCTCACCGGGATGCTCCTCATCCGGGCCTACCACGTGAGCAAGGGCAACCCCCGCAAGAAGGTGCTGGTCCCCGACTCGGCCCACGGGACCAACCCTGCTTCTTCCGCCATCTGCGGCTACCAGGTGATCCCGGTGAAGACGGGCCCCCGGGGGTCGGTCGAGCCGCAGGTCGTGGCGGACGTGATGGACGCCGATGTGGCCGCCATCATGGTGACCAACCCCAACACCCTGGGGCTCTTCGAGGAGC
>JAKEHP010000475.1 GCA_022614955.1 Candidatus Methylomirabilota bacterium | reverse complement strand
GTCGTGACCCCGTACTTCGGCGTCCGGGGGCCGCCGGAGTTCTCGCCGACGTTCCCGCCGATACTGCACGCCGTCTGGCTGGCGGGATCGGGGGAGTAATAATAGCCCCGCGGGGCCAGGGCGTTGGTGAGCCAGACGTTCACCATGCCGGGCTCCACCACGGCCCGCTGGTTCTCGTAGTCAATCTCGAGGATGCGGTTCATGCGGTTGAGCCCGATGAGCACACCCCCCTCGACGGGAAGCGCCCCTCCCGACAGCCCTGTGCCCGCTCCCCTCGGCACAAAGGGGACCTTCTCCCGGTGGCAGACCTTCACTACTTCGGCCACCTGCTCTGCCGAGCGGGGGAGGACCACGAGCTCCGGGAGGGCTTTAAAGACGGTCAAACCATCCGTCTCGTAGACCTGCAGCTCGTCGGGATTGATGACCACGCCGTCTTTGCCGACGATCCCGGCGAGTTCCCTGGCGATCCGCTCCTTGTCCATTGCCAGCTCCTCCCGGTCTTTTGTATTGGGAAGTTCGAGGCCAGGTCTCTCGCAGACCGGCACCGGCCCGGTCGGGCAATCCGAGAAGGGAGGGCCAAATCGAGTGGTTGGCCCGAATCTATTATGGCCCGGCGGCTCGTGTCAAGAGGGCGAGTCGCTCGGGTGTATTCGTTCGTCGTTGTCGCGGAACCCTCGGGTGAAGCTGGCCGTGTCGTTCCCCTTCACCCCACGGTCCCCTTGACGGCCTTGCGCCATAGCACTGATAATGGGTCTGCGCGAGCGAAGATCCAGAGTAGATCTCCTGGCAGGCCGAGGAGGATTGCGACATGCAGAGGCGGGTGTTGACCGCATGGAAGAGGGGCCTGCTCGGTCTGCTCCTCCTGCTCTGCGCGGCCGCCGCCGCGGCCGCCCAAGTTCCCCTGACCATCCTCCATACCAGCGAGCACCATGGGGCGGCCCTGCCCTTTGACCAGGGCCAGGAGAAGGGGATCGGCGGGTTTGCGATGCGGGCAACGCTCGTGGACCAGGTGCGGGCGGGTGAGCGGCACGTCCTTCTGGTGGACACCGGGGACATCCTCATCGGAACCATCATGTCCAGTGTTTTCCGGGGGGTGCCGGACGTGCAGGCCATGAACCTTCTGGGCTATGACGCCCTGGGGGTGGGCAGCCACGAGTTCGACTTCGGCCTCGCCCACCTGAAGACGCTGGCCGGCCAGGCGACCTTCCCGTTCCTGGCGACCAACATCACGATCCCGGAGGGAGGGGTCCTCCGCCCGCATCTGGTCAAGCGGGTCGGACCGCTCTCCGTGGGAATTATCGGCTTAAATGGCCGCGAGGCCTACCCGGATGTCTTCGAGCCGGCCGTGGCGCGGCAGATCGCCTTCACCGATCCGATCGCCGCGGCCCGGGAGGCGGTCCGGCACCTCCGGGGGCAGGTGGACCTGCTCATCGCCCTGACCCACCAGGAGACCCGGGAAGACCTGGAACTCCTGCGGGCGGTCCCCGAAATTGACGTGGTCATCGGGGGCCACACGGAGGGCTTCGGCGGCATTGCGACGGCGGGAAGCAGCCTGGTGGCCGGCCGAGAGGGCCAGGTGCCACAGACGGTCCCCGAACTGTACCCGACTGGCCCCGTCTTCGTGAAGGCCCCGAGGCTCGGCGCCGCGGTCGGCCGCCTGGACCTCCGGGTTCAGGACAAGCGGGTCAGTTGGGCGAAGGCCCAGAACCTCCCGATACGCGGCCTCCCGCCTCGGGCGGACGTAGTGGGCCTCCTGGGGAAGTTCTCCGGTGAGCTCAAGGCAGCCCAGGAAAAAGTCCTGGGGCAGGCGACCGTCGTCCTGGACGGGGAGCGGGCGAACGTTCGGACCCGGGAGACCAACCTCGGCAACTACATCGCGGATGTCCTGCTGGCCTACACCAAAACCGACGTGGCGGTCTTCAACGGAGGAAACATCCGGGCCAGCATCCCGGCAGGGCCGGTGACCCTCGGGCACGTCCTCACCACCCTCCCCTTCGACAACCGGGTGATGACGTTTGCGCTGACGGGCGCCCAACTGAAGGCTGCCCTGGAGAACAGCGTGGGGAAGCTCCCGGAGGCCAGCGGCCGTTTCCTCCACGTAACGGGGATGCGCTTCAGCTACGACCCGAAGGCGCCGGAGGGGAGCCGGGTCCGCGCGGTGGAGGTGGGGGGCGCCCCCCTGGACCCGGCCCGGACCTACAGCATTACTGCCCACGACTTCCTGGCCGAGGGCGGGGATGGGTTTACGGTGTTCAAGGAGGGGGCGCAGATGCGGGACCTCCAGGTGGCCCCGCGGGACCTAGTGGCAGATGCCCTGGCGAAGCTCGGGTCCATCGCTCCGGTGGTCGAGGGGCGCATCCGGGTCCTCCCGTGAGTCCGAGGCCGCTTAGGACGGTTGCCGTCGTCCTCATCCCGGTCGCCATCGGGATCAACTACGCGGGCAAGCTGGTCGCAGCCGCCCTGCGCCTCCCCCTCTGGCTGGACGCCATCGGGACGGTCCTGGCGGCCATCCTGGCGGGACCGTGGGTGGGGGCGCTCTCGGGCCTCCTGACCAATGCCCTGTACGGCATCACGGCCGACCCGGTCTCATTCTTCTACGGCGTCGTGAATCTCTTGATCGGCTTCGTGGCCGGGTTCCTGGCGCGCCTCGGGTGGTTCCGACGGGCTCTCCTGGCCGCCGCCGCGGGGACCGTCATCGCGGTGGTGGCCGCGCTCTCCTCGACCCCCATCAACGTGAGCCTCTTCGGCGGGCAGACCGGCAACCCCTGGGCCGACGGCCTGTTCGCGTTCCTCCTGGCCCAGAAGGTCTGGCTCCCCCTGGCCTCCTTCGTGGGAGAGCTCGCCACGGACCTCCCGGACAAGGTAGCGGTGGCCGTGGCGGCCTTTGCCATCGTGCGGGGTTTGCCCCACCGACTTACCGCCCTGCTCACCCCGCCGAAGGCCCAGGGATGAGCCGGCCGCCATGCGCCCCCCTGACAGCGCTGTCCTCTATGTGGAGGGGGACAGCGCCATCCACCGCCTGAACCCCCTCACTAAGCTCACCTACACGCTGGTTGCCCTCGCCCTTCTCTTGATCTGGCCCCGCTGGGAGGTGAGCCTGACCGTCCTCGCCCTCGCGGTCATCCTCCTGACCTCTGCCGGGGCGACGGGGCGTTTCCTGGCGGTTACCTGGGGGCTGGCGGCAGTCTTCATTCCCACCCTGTTCCTCATCCAGGGCCTCTGGCACCCGGGCAACCGGACGGTCCTCTATGCCCTCGGCCCCCTCCAGGTCGGATGGGAGGGGGTCCTGTTCGCCGCCGATCTCTCCCTCCGCCTCCTCGCGATCTTGGCCAGCTCGCTTTTCTTGATGCTCACGACCCGCCCGTCCGGGCTGGTGGAGGCCCTGGTGGCCCACGGATTTCCGCCCCGGATGGGCTACGCCCTGCAGCTCAGCCTCCAGATCCTGCCCACGATGGCGGCGACCGCCCGCCGGATCGCCGTGGCCCAGCAGGCCCGGGGGATCGAGGTCGGCGGGACGCTCCTCGCCCGGGCCCGGGGGCTCTTGCCGCTCCTGGGTCCGCTCCTGCGGATCTCGCTGGTCGCGGTGCAGGAGCGGGCGATGGCCCTCGAGGTCCGGGGGTTCGGGGCGCGCGGCAGCAGGACGAGCTTGGCGGAGCAGCCCGATCGGGCCTGGGAGCGGGGCGCGCGCTGGGTCCTGGCGGCAAGCCTGGCGGCGGTCGTGTTGGGGAGGCTCATCGGGTGGCTCTCGAGGTAACCGGCCTCACCTACCGGTATCCGGCGGGGCTCGCCCCGGCCCTGCGGGAGGTGTCTTTTCATCTCCAGTCAGGGGCGTTCCTGGGGGTTGTGGGGCGTACCGGGGCGGGCAAGTCCACCCTCTGCGCTGCGCTCGCCGGCCTCGTCCCGCATTTTTTCGGCGGGCGGATGGAGGGGCGGGTCTTGGTCGGGGGTCTGGACAGCCGGCAGACCTCGGTCGCCGACCTTACCCATCACGTCGGGCTTGTCCTCCAGAACCCCTTCACCCAACTCAGCGGGGTCAAGGAGACGGTGGAGACAGAGGTCGCCTTTGGCCTGGAGAACCGGGGGATTCCCCGGGCCGAGATGCGCGAACGGGTGGCCGAGGCCCTGGAGCGCCTCGGGCTCGTGGCCCTCCGCGACCGGCACCCCTTCACCCTCTCGGGCGGCCAGATGCAGCGCCTGGCGATCGCCTCTGTCCTCGTGATGCGGCCCGGGATTCTCGTGTGTGACGAGCCCACCTCCCAACTGGACCCGGCGGGGGTCCGGGAGGTAATGGGCCTCCTGGCCGACCTGCACCGGGGCGGGACCACGATCATCCTGGTCGAGCACCGGACGAGCCTTCTGGCGGAGATGGCGACGCGCGTCCTTCTGCTTGACGAGGGCTCGGTCCTGGCGGACGGGAGTCCCCGGGAGGTCCTGGGCCGGGAGGACCTGGAAGGGCTGGGGATACGCCCGCCCCTGCCGGCCGGCGTCTATCGCCAGGTGCGGGACCTTCTGCCGCCCGGGACGCCGGTGCCGCTGACTGTCGCCGAGGCCGAGGCCGCCTTCAGACCCCTGGTATCCATCGGTGGGGATGAGAAGCCGTCATGACCCGGATCGCCCTTGAAGGGGTGACGTTCGCCTATGCTCCCGGTGTTCCCGTCCTCCGGGGCATTTCCCTCACCTTGGGCCGCGGCGCGACAGCCCTCGTCGGGCCGAACGGCGCCGGGAAGAGCACCCTCGCCAAGCACCTGAACGGGATCCTGCGCCCCGACTCGGGCCGGATCCTCCTGGACGGACAGGACATTCGCCCCCGCTCAATTTCCCGCCTGGCCCGCAGCGTGGGGTATGTCTTCCAGGATCCCGACGAGCAGATCTTTCAGCCCATGGTTTGGGAAGAGGTGGCCGCCGGCCCTCGGGCGCTCGGCGTGTCAGGGGCAGCCCTGGATGAACGGGTGGGGGAGGCCCTGGAACGCACGGGGCTCGGCGAGGTGGGGAGGGCGAATCCCCATGATCTCGCCCTGGCGGAGCGAAGGCGGGTGGCCGTTGCCGCTGTGCTGGCGATGGCGACACCTGCTCTCGTTCTGGACGAGCCGACGATGGGCCAGGACGCCCAGGGGGTGGACCTCATCGTCGCCCTCATCCGGGATCTCGTGGAGGAAGGACGGACCCTTCTCGCAATCACGCATGACATGGACCTCGTCGCCGAGCTTTTTCCCCGCGTAGTCTTTCTCTCCGATGGCCGGGTCCTCGCCGAAGGCCCGCCCGTCGATCTGCTCGCGTCCGAGAACCTCCTCGCCCAGGCCGGCGTGCATGAGCCGGCGGCCCTGGCCCTCGGCCGGGCCCTCAGGCTTCCCGAGCCGACACCCACCGAGGCGCATCTCGTCCAGCGCCTACGTGGATCGGCTCGACGTGCTTCCGCCGGCGAGGGTGGCTAGGAACGATCAGATAGGGGTCCTTGACAGGAAGAGCCTTCTCGGATAGTGGTGGGGCACCCTTGAACGGCGGCGCCAGGATCGGGCCCGCGGTCCCGTCGCCCATTGCATTCCCGCCACCGGCGTCGGGCGGAACGGGGGGCCCGTGGAGCCGGAGATCAACTGCCGGCTGACCCGCTCGATCGTTACCTACCTGGAGCGGGGGAAAGAGGGAAAGGCCGCCCAGCGGTTTCTGGAGGCCCTGGGGGTCTCCGCCGCTCATCTCACTGACGAGAACAACTGGGTCTCGTACGATTTCTACCGGAAGGCTCTCCAGACCGCCTCCCAGGTCCTGAACGACCCGGACGCGCCCTTCAAGATCGGCCAGCACGCCATCAGCAAGGAGAGCATCGGCGCGGCCTACGTCCTGATCCGGAGCCTGGGGACCCCCCTCGGCGTCTACCGGCGGGGCCGGGATGTCTTCGCTCGCTTCAGCAAGGTCAGCGACATCACCATCCGGAACCCCCAGCCGGGCTCGCTCACGTTCGTTAACCAAATGCGCCCGGGCTACCCGCCCGACCCCGCGATCTGCCGCGTGCGGGCTGGCATGTACGCGGCCGTCCCCGCGATCTTCCGCCTCCCCGCGGCGGTCGTCCGGGAGGAGGCCTGCCAGTGTCAGGGGGCTAGCGTCTGCGTCTACCGGATCGAGTGGGACGAGAGCGCCACCGGGAAGTTCGCCGTCTGGGGGAGCGTTCTGGGAGCGGCCCTCGGCCTCTTCCTCTTCTTGGCCCTGCACGTCCGCGCGCCGGAGCTGAGCCTGGTCCTCAAGGGGAGCCTGGCCCTTTTCCCCCTCCTCCTGGGCTTCACGCTTGGACGGCTGCAAGACCTCAACCGGAACCTCAGCGTGAACTACGACGTCGTGCTGGACCTGCAGCGGGAGATCGAGGACGCCATGAAGCTCCTGGAGCAGAAGTATGGGGAGCTGCGGGCGGCCCACCAGGAGCTGGAGACATCGTACCGGACCCTTGACCGGGGGGCTTCGGAGCTCTCCACCCTCTTCAAAGCCAGCCTGGCGCTCGCCGCCACGCTCGACTTGGACCGCCTCATTGACACGGTCCTGCACCTGACCGTGGAGGAGCTGGGCTACGACCGGGCCATGATCCTCCTCTTCGAACCGGACCGCCGCGTGCTCTCCCGGGGGCGGGTCCGGGGGGCGTCGCCCGAGGTGGCCCGGCGGGTGGAGGCTCTGGAGATCGCGGTGGATCGGGAGGGGGGGGCCCACGCGATGGTGGTGGCCACCGGGGAGCCGGTCCTCGTAGAGGACATCCGGGAGGCCGGGGTCCCCCTCAACCAAGCCATCGTGGACGCCCTGGACACCCGGGGCTTCCTGGTGGTCCCCCTGAAGGCCCAGGACCGGATCGTGGGGACGCTGGCCGTGGACAACCTCCGGAGCGAGCGCCGCCTGACCAAGGACGACCAGCGCCTGCTCATGACCCTGGGGGCGCAGGTCGCCCTGGCCATCGC
>JAKEHP010000474.1 GCA_022614955.1 Candidatus Methylomirabilota bacterium | reverse complement strand
TTCAAGGGGATGCAGTCGATGTCGAGAAGGACGTAGGCGTCGTAGTCGTGCTGCGCGAGAAACTCGTTGATGCCGATCGCGTGGTGGCCAGACGCGTACTGGTGGAAGTCGCACTCCGCCGGCAAGAAGCGGCGCACGACTTCCCCTTGGCCGGAGATGACCTCGGCGGGGATGTTCCCCTGGCAAACGGTGAACACGGTCGGCCGCAAGGTGCTCTCCTCCTGCCAATGTGCTGCGCGGAGATCAGATCCCCATGTTGGAATCATCACGACTGGAGGGCCGTGTTGGGGAGGACGTGGACATCGTACCAGCCATGCAGCTCGGCGGTGTTGCCGTCGCGGGCCACACTGACGACGCAGCGCAGATGGAGCTGGGGCCTTTGGCGGAACCACTCTGTCAAGGCCAGGGAGAGGTAAGTGGCAAGGCCCTTGGGCAGAGGGCTTGTCTCGTCCGTGTAGACCCGTACCCAGCCCCCCATGTCGGCCTGATGGACGTGCAGCTTTGCTGACCCATCGCCCTGCTGTTGCGGGAGCATGGTTGCCATTCCCCGAGCGCACAAGGAGACCGTCGGGCAGGCCGAGATGAGGCGGCTCCTTACTCCCCCCACTCTATCCGCAAGACAGGCGAGCTTCCAGGTGACTCGACTTGCCGGCAGCCCCTGGGCATTCGTGAACTTGCGCGGTTCTGTTCGAGCGAGCACTTGACACCTGTGCCGGGGAAGTTACAATCCGGGGTGGAAGTCCATGCCCGGCCGGCACCTGCCCTCTGGGCGCTTCCTCGCTGACCCCTCGTCGGCGTGGCCAGGGAGCCCGGACCATGCCCCTCAGCCGCAACGACCAGTACCAACTCGGCAATCCCACCCCAGCGCCGCCGCGCCTGGGCACCGAAGAGTCCTGCTGCGGCGAGGAGCCCCCGGGCGGAGGGAGAATCCCTGACCCAGAAGAACCTATCGACCCCCCCGGAGGAGGAGGCGGCGGGGGTGGCGGAGTGGACCCGCCGATTTGCGCGACCGAGTGCGGGATAGAGCGGGGGGCGCTGCCCGACGTCGACGACCCCGCCGAGGTGGAGTGCCCGCCGGGGACTGGCCCCGACTACGGCGGCACCCCCGGAGGCCGCGCCCTCAACCGCGCCGCCGCCGCGCCGGGGGTTGTGCCCCGCGCCGCCCTGCCGCCGTTGCGTGGCGGCCTGCGCGCTTGCGCCGCCTTCCCCGGCTCCGGCCAGGTCAACCCCGCCTCCGGCAACTTCGTCGTCCGCACCGCGCCCCCCGCCGCCGATGCCTACGCCCCGCGCCCCATCTTCACCTACAACGGCCTGCTCGCCGCCGAGACCTCCGAGGTCGGCGCCGGCTGGA
>JAKEHP010000072.1 GCA_022614955.1 Candidatus Methylomirabilota bacterium | reverse complement strand
GGACGGGGACCTCCTGGCCGAAGCGCCGCAGCAGCTCAGGGTCACCGGCGATGTCCACCGCCGTCATCTGCAGCGGCACCTCCGCCCCCACGGCCGCGACCACGGCCGCCATCTCCTCGCAGAGGGGACACTCGGCCTTGGTGTAGAGGGTGACGCGGACGGGAGGCGCGAACACGCGGCACGATACCACACGGGCATGGGAGCGTCAAGGCGGGCTCCCGTGCTTGACACCCCCCGGGTCGTGTGCGATAGTCCGCCCGCTCCGCCCCGCCGCCCGGAGGCCCCATGGGAGACCCCCGCGACGAGTTGCTCCACCTCCTCCACCGCCACTCCTTCCAGTACAGCGCCGAGCCCACCTTCCCGCTCGCCTCGGGCCGGCTGAGCCAGTACTACATCAACTGCAAGGCCACGACCTTCCTCGCCCCGGCGATGCCGCTCGTGGGCCGGCTCCTCTGGGAGGCGGTCCGCCCGGTTTCCCCCGACGCCGTGGGGGGCCTCACCCTAGGTGCCGATCCCCTCGCCTACGCCGTGGCGTTCGTGAGCGCGCTGGAGGGGAAACCGGTCCACGCCTTCAGCATCCGCAAGGAGCCCAAGCCCCACGGCCTGATGCGCTGGATCGAGGGCTACAGCGCCCCCGGCGCCCGAGTGGCCATCCTGGAGGATGTCATCACCACCGGCGAGTCCACCCTGAAGGCGATCCGGGGGGCGGAGGAGGGGAGGTTCCGGGTGGTAACCGTGGCCGTCCTGGTGGACCGGCAGGAAGGGGGACGGGAGCGGGTGGAGGCGGCGGGCTACCCCTTCGTCGCCCTCTACACCCGTGAGAACTTCATGGCCTTGCACCGGGCGGAGGGGGGGGCTACCGGGTCTCGCTCTTGAGCAGAGCGAGGTAGGGCAGGTTCCGATAGTGCTGGCGGTAGTCCAGGCCGTAGCCGACCACGAAGACATCAGGGCACTCGAACCCCCGGTAGGTGATGGGCAGATTGGCGATCCGGCGCGCCGGCTTGTCCAGGAGGGTGCAGACCTTCAGGCTGGCCGGCTCTCGAGGGGCGAGGTGCCGAAGGAGGTAGCTGAGGGTCAGGCCGGTATCAATGACATCCTCCACCACCAGGACGTGGCGGCCCCCGATGGGCTCCTCGAGGTCCTTGAGAATCCGGACCACGCCCTGCTTCTCCGCCCCGGGCCCGTAGGAAGAGATCGCCATCAGGTCAATTGCCGCCGGGATGCTGATGGCCCGGACCAGGTCAACCAGAAAGAAAATCCCTCCCTTGAGGATGCTGACCAGGAGAAGGTCCTTGCCGGCATAGTCGGCCGAGACGGCCTGGCCCAGCTCACGGACCCGGTCCTGGATGGTCTCGGCCGGAAAGAGGATCTGGCCGATTGCCTCCGGGAGTCCCGTCATCTGTCGGGAGGCCTTGCAGGGAAAATTGGCTTGACGCCGCGAGGAGGTCGGCCTACATTAGCGGCGAGCCCCAAGAGGTCTTCGAGGGAAGACCCGGCGGAACTCGCAGGAGCTGCCTGAAGCAGAAAGGGCCGCGGGCAATTGACGCGGCCGGCCAGCGCGCGGCCAACCAAAAGGCGGCCGGGCCCCGGCAGGCGGTACTGAGGCAGGCAAGGACAGCGAGAAACGACGGTGAACCCAAAAAAGGTCACTTGGGGCTCACCCCTTTTTTCCCCTCCTCCCGCGTGATCCCGAACCGACGGAGCAGGCTCCGGTAATCCCGCCCATAGAAGATCTTCAGGTTCACCTCCGGGTACAGCTCCCGCAGGCGCCGGATCTTCCGGTTCTTCTTCGTCACCAGGTCCTGCTTGAGCGTCGTCAGTTCGATGAACAGATCAAACTGCGGCAGGTAGAAGTCGGGGGTGAACGACTCGACCACCCGCCCGTCCTCCCCCCACTCCAGGGGGAAGGTCTTGGGCTCGTACTGCCACTCGATGCGGTAGAAGTCCAGAATGCGGGCCAGCTCCTCCTCGCTAGCGTGGGCAAACGGGGCGGCCAGCCGTTCCGGGGGAGCCGGGGAAGGGGGAGTCCAGCCCCGCGCGTCCAGGGCGGCGTCCACGTCGGCGAGCGACGCCTGGAGCCGCGGGACCGCTTCCAGGGGGACCAGGAGCGCCTCACCGGCCTCCGCGTACCCCTCTCCCCACCTGCTCCGCCGATACCGCTGGAGAGAGAGGGCGCGCTGCCCGTCCTCTTCCAGAAGGTAGACCCGCAGCTCCTCGTCGGGGCTCAGGGGGATCGTCCCCACCAGGTCGCCCGTCTCCCCCCCCGCAGCCCGACCCGCCGCCTCCCGCGCCATCGCCCCCCTAGGTACGCTTCCGACGCGGCCGCGCGCGCCCTCCCCCCTGCCCGGGGGATCCCGGGCCTTCGTGCGGCTCGCGGAGCGGGATTTCCTGCCGGCACATGGGGCACTCTTCCGGCCGGTAGGTGGGGAAATCCTTCGTCACCAGCGCAAAGAAGGGAGAGGCAAACCGGGCCTGCCGGTCCCGGTTCCAGAGGCAGCCTACCCCCACGACCCGTCCCCCCCGCGCCTCCACCAGGCGGATGAGGGCCCGGATGGTTTCCCCGGTCGTCAAGATGTCCTCGACGATGAGGGTGCGACTCCCCGCCGTCAGGGAAGGCTCAAACTCCGCGAGCAGGACGACCTCCGGCTTCTCCTTGACCCCTCGGCTCTTGACGGCATAGAGGAGCTTGGGCTTGCTCGGGTGGGCCCGGGCCACGGCGTGCCCGAGGAGCGTCGCGCCCGTCCCGGAGGCGAGGACCACGTCCACCTCATCCCCCGCAAACCGCTTGGCCAGGACTTCCCCCAGGCCTTCGGTGAAGGCCGGCTCCGTGCTCACCAGGTTTTTCTCCACGTACTCACTGGCGTGCCGGCCGGAGGGGAGAAGGAAGTGATCATTCGCCAAATAGGCGCCGGCCCGCAGGAGGATGCCGCGGTTGATCCGATCGAGGATCGCCGGGTCCATGCCTGGGCGCCTCCCAGAGGGCCCCCCCACCTACAGGTCGGCGAGTTCGAGGAAGCCAGGACCGCCTCCCCCATGCTGCAGGCCGCGTCGAGGCGGATGAGGCCGTCGTCCGCATCGCGAGGGCCGGTTCCCTGTGGAACGAACCGATAACACAGGGTTTGGGGGGAGTCAAGGCGATTCCCGGCGGGGCGCGCTTGGCGCGCTTTGGACTTCGTGCTACGCTCCGCGAGAAGGACCACCACGATCACGTCGGAGTCGGGATGAGCGACGCCGCGACCGAAGCTCCCCCTGTCCGCATCACCTTCCTCCCCCGGGGGGAGGAGCTCACCTGCCCCGCAGGGACCACCCTGCTGGACGCCGCCCGCCGCCTGGATCTGCACATCGAGGCCGCCTGCGGCGGCAATGCGCTCTGCAAGAAGTGCAAGGTTCGGGTGCTGGAGGGGGGGAACGCGCTCACGGCCGTCGAGCGGGAGTACCTGACGGCCGCCGAGCTGAGGGGGGGGATCCGGCTCTCCTGCCGGGTGCACTGCCTCACCGATGCGCGGGCCGAGCTGGTCTCGGTAGAGGTGGTCTCCCTTGCCAAGCTGCGGCGGTTCGGGAAAGAGCAGGCGGTGGAGGCCGACAGCGACGTCGCCAAGCACCTGGTGACGCTCGCCCTCGCCCCCGGGGAGCCGGGCCCCCTCTGCCGGAAGATCCCCGAGGCCCTCCCGGCGCGTGCCGGGGGCTACCGGGTGGACCAGGAGTTCCTCCGGAAGCTCACCCCGGACCTGGTGAAGGAGGGGTCGGCCCTGACCCTCGTGACGGTGGAGGACGAACTGGTGGCGGTCGAGGCGGGGGACACCCGCGCCGCGAGCTACGGGGTCGCGGTGGACATCGGCTCCACGACCATCGCCGGATACCTGGTGGACCTGAGCCGGGGCGTCACGGTCACCTCCGCCGCCGTGAGCAACAGCCAGAAGGAGTACGGCCACGACATCATGACCCGGATCGCGCACTGCATGCGGGAGCCGGAGGGACTGGCCACGCTCCACGCCCGGACGCTCGAGGACGTCAACATCCTCGTCAAGGACCTGAGCCGCCGGGGGCGGGTCCCCCTGGACCGGGTCTACCGGATGACGGTCGTCGGGAACCCCGCCATGCACCACCTCTTCTTCCGCCTGCCGGTGGAGAGCCTGGGGCTGGCCCCCTACGTCCCCCTCTACCGGGACCGGGTGGACTTCCGCCCGACCGCGATGGGGATCGAGCTGCCCGCCGCCTGCCGGGGGACCTTCCTCCCGGCCATCTCCGGCTTCGTGGGGGCGGACATTGTGGGGATGATTCTGGCCACCGGCCTCGCGGAGGGGGAGCGGCTCACGCTGGCCGTGGACATCGGGACCAACGGGGAGTCGGTCCTCGGGACGCGGGAGCGGTTCCTCTGCTGCTCGGCACCCGCCGGCCCCGCCTTCGAGGGGGCCCAGATCCAGGACGGGATGCGAGCCGTGAAGGGGGCCATTGATCGGGTAGACGTGAGCGAGGAGATGACAGCCCGGGTCATCGGCGGCACCAAGGCGGAGGGGATCTGCGGGTCCGGCCTTATTGACGCCGTGGCCGGCCTGCTGGATCTGGGCGTCATTGACCCGACCGGGCGGATCCAGGACCCGGCGGAGCTGAAGGGCCCCCTGCCCGAGGCGGTGCTGAAGCGGATCCACCTCCTGGGGGAGGACCGCTGGGTGGAGCTGGTTTCCGCCGATGCGACGGCCCACGGCCGGCCGATTGTCGTCAGCCAGGCCGACGTCCGGCAATTGCAACTGGCCAAGGGGGCCATTGCCGGGAGCGGCCGCTACCTGATGCGACGCCTGGGCGTCCGGCCAGAGGACCTGGAGCAGGTTGTCCTCGCGGGGGCCTTCGGCTCCTTCGTCCGGGCCGAGAGCGCCGTCCGGATCGGCCTCATCCCGCCCGTTCCCCTGAAGAAAGTCCGCGGCGTGGGCAACGCGGCCGGGGCGGGCGCGCGCCTCGCCCTCGCGTCACGTGCCTATATGGGTAAGGCTGAAGAGATCCAGCGCCAGGCCGAGTACGTGGAATTAGCAGGCCACGACGACTTCATGGAGGTCTTCGTGGAGGCGATGAACTTCCCACCCGAACCTCCCCCCCTCGAATAGAGCAGCCGCCCCCAACCCGAGCGTCCCACTCCCCTTGCCCGCCGCCTAACCTCCTTCTTCGACCGGCCGGAGGCATCCCCAGACCACGCGCAGCATTCTCAGCGGGGTGGTATCCCGTTTGATGTGGAAAACGCAGGAGCGCGACTTCAGGGTTGCCGCTGGTTATGAGGACCTAGCACAGTCTGACGCTGATCCGCTGGGCTCGCTGCCTGAGTCACTCGATCAGGCGATCAGCCCGCACGAGCACGGGCGGCGGGATTGTGACACCGAGCGCCTTCGCGGTCTTGAGATTGATCACCAGCTCGAACTTGGTGGGCTGCTCCACCGGTAGGTCGGCGGGCTTGGTGCCCTTCAGAATCCTGTCGATATAGGAGGCAGTCCGCCTCATGTGCCAGGCGAAGTCCACCCCGTAAGCCATGAGGCCGCCCGCCTCCGCGTGCTCCAGCTGGGTGTGCATACTTGGCAGGCGGTGCTTAGCCGCGAGATGGGCGAGGGGTTGTCGGTGGGTCCATAACATGGAGTCCGCAAGGACGAAGAGTGCGTCCGCCTGCTTCTGCGTCATCGAACGCTCTATCGAAATCCTCCGGCCCTCGTACCCCGAGGACCTGCAGCTCTAGCCCGAGGGATCGGGCCGCGCGCTCGACCTCTCTCATTATGTGTGCCATGAATGGTGCACCCGCCGGATTCGACAGCACAGCCACGCGGGACGCTTTGGGAACGGTCTCTTTCAGCAGTTGCAGTTGCTTGCCAAATATGTCCGGGGTGGGCGTGGAGGTCAGCCCTGTGGCGTTCCCGCCTGGACGAGCCAGGCTGACGACGAGCCCGACCCCCACTGGATCGCCAGGGAACATGAACACGATCGGGATCGTTCGAGTCGCGTTCTTGGCAGCCCGAGCAGAAACGGTCTGCGGCGCAACAATGAGGTCCACGTTGAGCCGGACTAGCTCGGCCGCAAAGTCGGGCAGGCGCTCGACCTTGCCATCGGCCCACCGCCACTCGATGAGCAGGTTCCCCTCGACCCACCCGCGCTCACGCAGGTCCTCCAAGAAGCCCGGGAGCAGATGTTCCGCAGACTGGCGGCTCACGACGCTCATGTACCCAATGCGGTACACCCTGCCTGCCTGCTGCGCGTCGGCACCGAGCGGCGCGATGAGGAGCCCAAGGGCAAGGGTGGCTGCGGCGGCGGTCCGTGGAACCGTCATAGCTGCCTCCCCACGCCCCGCGACGGGGTCGCGTCCCCTTGGAGCGGGGGGATCCGGTCAGGCGGAGCGGCGGGGCTCCGCCGCCCCGCCGAAGACGTGCCCGAAGAGTTCGCGCATGCGCGCCGCGAGACGCTCGGGGGTGGCGTCCGAACCCTTGTTGAGGTAGTAGGCGGGGGCGCAGCCGGCCATGGCCGTGCGGAGAGCCTCGGTGGCCTTTGCAGCGGAAAAGAAGAGAATGGGAATGGCCACGCCCCGGTCGAAGCCCCGCTCCAGTGCCCTGAGCGCCAGGGCGGCCGCCACCCCGTCCAGGGGACTCATGACGATATCCAGGATGGCTAGCCGCACCGGCTGCTCCTGGCGGAACCGCTGGGTGAGCTGGGTGAGGAAGCTCGCCCCGCTGTCGCACCTCAGGACCTCTGCTGCCAGCCCCTCCTTGGTCAGGAGATCCGTCAGGAGGGTCAGGAAGAACCGGTCGTCGTCCACCACCACCACGCAGCCGCCGGGTGCGGCCTGGACGGATTCGGCCAGCTCCAGCGGCAGCCCGCAATAGCCGCACCGGATCTCGGTCCGGTCGTGTACCCCGGCGCTGTAGGTGAAGACCCGCTCCCCGCAGGACGGGCAGTAGTGGGTGGCTCGTGGCTGCCCTCCGGCCATGCCCGCCCCCTAGGCGGCGGGCCGGAGCAGGGTCAGGCGAAAGCTGAAGCGGGAGCCCTTCCCCGGCGCGGTCTCCACCACGATCCGAGAGCCGTGGGCCTCAACGATTTCCTTCACGATGGCAAGGCCGAGCCCGGTCCCACCGTAGCGGCGGGTGGAGGAGGCGTCTACCTGGTAGAAGCGCTGGAAGATCCGCTCCTCCTCCCCCGGCGGGATGCCCATGCCGGTGTCCCTCACGGTGATCTCGACGGCTGGCCGTCCCCCCTCGGTGGTGACGGGTGCGGCGCTGACCGTCACCTCCCCCTTGTTGGTGAACTTGATGGCGTTGTCTATCAGGTGGGCCAGGACCCGGACAAGCTCCCCCCGGTCCCCCTTCACCAGGAGAGGCTCGTCCGGCACCTGGACGGTGAGCGGGAGCCCCTTCCCCTGGGCCTTCGGTCGCTGGGAGGCGACCACCTCGGCCACGAAGGTCCCCACCTCGAAGGGCCCGGCTTGAAGCGTGAGCTGGCGCTGCTCCATCCGGACGAAGGACAACAGATCCTCCACCAGGTGCCGCATCCGGTCCACGCTTTGCTGCATCACCTCCAGGCCCTTGCGCTGGTGCTCGGTGATGGGGCCCAGGGCCTCGCTGGCCATCATATCCATGTAGCCGATGACCGGGGTCAGTGGCGTGCGCAGCTCGTGGGAGATATTGGCCAGGAAGTCGGACTTCGCCTGGTCGAGCTGCTTTATGCGGTCGTAGGCCTGCTTCAGGTCGTCGTAGAGCCGGGCGTTCTCCAGGGCGATGGCAGCCTGGGAGGCCACCGCCGAGAGGACCTCCTCGTCCTCCTTCCCGAATACCCCCTCCCGCTTGTTCAGGACCTGGAAGACCCCCAGGATGTCCCCGGCCTTGTCCCGCATGGGGAGGCAGAGGATGGTCCGGGTCCGGTAGCCGGTCTTCCGGTCCACCTCGGGGTTGAAGCGAGCGTCGGCGTAGGCATCGGCGATATTGACGGTCTCCCCGCTTACCGCCACGGTCCCCGCGATCCCCGTCCCCAGGGGGATGCGGATCTCGGTGGTCGCCAGCCCCTCGGCGACCTTGGTCCACAACTCCTTTTTCTCCCGGTCCACCAGGAACAGGGAAGAGCGGTCTGCCTGGAGCAGCCGGGTGGCCCGCTCGACGATGAGGGCCAGCAGCGCATCCAGGTCCATTTCGGCGTTGATCGCCTTCCCCACCTCCAGGAGGCGGGAGAGGCGTTCCACGTGGACGCGGACCTGGCCGTAGAGCTGGGCATTCTCCAGGGCGGAGGCGGCCTGCAGGGCAAGGGCTGAGAGGACCTCCGCGTCCCCAACGCTGAACGGGCCGCCGGTCCTGTTCCGGGCCTGGAGGACCGCCAGGACCTCCCCCCGGCGGTTGGTCACCGGCACGGAGACGAGGGAGGCAGTGGGGACCCCCGTGGCGCGGTCCAGGGCCGGCGAGAAGCGGGAGTCCGCTGGCGCGTCGGAGACGATATGGGCCCGGCCGGTCCGCGCCGTGAGGCCTGCGATCCCCTCCTCGAGGGACATGGAGACCCGGGGCGCTTCCGGGTTTTCCCCGAGCTGAGCCGTGAGTCGCCCGGCCTTCCGGTCCAGCAGATAGAGGACCGCCCCCTGGGCACCCGCGAGGCGCCGAGCCTCCTCAGTCAGCAGGCCCGGAAGGCGCTCCGGGTCCATCTCGCCGTGCAGCGAACGGACAGCCTCCAACAGAACCGTGAGCTGGCGGACCCGCTCCCGCCACTCGTCGGCTCCGCCGCTCTCCGGCGGCTTGACCCCGCCCATCGCCTGGCTCATGCCGCCCTCAACCCTTCCGTGTCTATCTTCAAGTGGCGGACCGCGGCCGTGATGCCAAACCGGTCCCGCCAGACGCGCCGCATCGCCTCCCCCACCCCCTCTCCCCCCTCCACCACGAGGGCCAGGACCGTGGAGCCGGCGCCGCTCAGGAACGCGGCCAGCGCCCCGGCCTTCCGGGCCGCCTCGCAGACCTCCTCGAGGCCCGGCAGGAGCGAGGCCCGGTAGGGCTGGTGGAGGCGGTCCCGGCTCGCCTCCGGCAGGCAGGCGTACTGGCCCGTCGCGAGGGCTGCCACCATGAGGGCGGTCCGGGTCACATTGAAAACGGCATCCTCGCGGAGCACCTCTCGGGGGAGAACCCGCCGGGCCTCGGCCGTGGGCAGCTCCCGGTCCGGGATCACCGCCACCGCCCTGAGGGGGGCGCCGAGCGGGACCCGGACCGCCAGCACCTGACCGTCGGCGAGGCCCGAGGCCACCAGCCCTCCTAGAAGGGACGGGGTCAGGTTGTCCGGGTGACCCTCGAAGGGGAGAGCCAGACGGAGCACCTCGTCGGTCGTAAGAGCCCGCCCCAGGAGGGCCGCGGCCCCGGTGATGCCGGACAGGATGGCGGTCCCGCTCGAGCCCAGCCCGCGGCGCAGCGGAATCTGGTTGTGCAGCGCGATGTCCAGGCCGAACGACTCGGCTCCCAGGTGGCCGAACGTGGCCGCGGCCGCGCGGGCGAGAAGCGACGCCTTCCCCTCCCGGTCGAGGCGCCCCCGCCCCTCGCCCTCCACCGTGATCCGGACCTCCCCGTCGGCCCGGAGGGCTAACGTGGCGGTGTTGTAGAGGGTCAGCGCGAGACCCAGGCTGTCGAAGCCGGGCCCCAGGTTGGCCGTGGAGGCCGGAACCCGCACCGTGACCGCGCCACCCGCCATCATCCGCGCCTCCAAGAGAGGGCCGCCCCCCGGCCGGGCGCCACTATAGCACAGCCGGAGGGCGGCGCTGGGCGGGGACGCCGCCGCCCTTTCCCCGGGGCCGGCCGCTCCTCCGCCCGATACCCGGACAGGGCTGCGTCGCGGCCAGCCCCGGGCGGGCGGCGGCGGTTCCGCCTCAGAACGAGAGGGAGATTTTATGCTGTTTGCCGACGACGATAACGACGCAGCGGTCCGGATCCAGGTACTGCTGGGCGGCCCGGCCGATCTCCTCCCGGGTCAGGGACCGGATCAGGTCCGGGTAGCGCTCCGGGAAATCCATGCCCAGGCCGTGCAGCTCCATCTGGGTGAGGAGGGCGGCCACCTCCGCATTGGTGTCGTAGCGCAGGGGGAAGGACCCGGTCAGGAACGCCTGGGCGTCCCGCAGCTCCTCGGCCGTGATGCCGTCCTGGCGGATCCGGCGGAGCTGGGCGAGAACCTCCCGCACCGCGTCCCCGGCCGTCTCGTTCTTGGTCTGGAGGGTCACGGCGAACGGCCCCGCCTCCAGCCCGGGGGAGAAGCGGCTGTGGACATCATACGCCCACCCCCGTTCCTCCCGAATGCTGTGGACCAGCCGGGATGTGAACCCCCCTCCCCCCAGGATGTAGTTCAGGACCGAGAGGGCGTAGTGGTCCGGGCTGCGGCGGGGGTAGCCCACGTGCCCCACCACGATGTTGGCCTGGGTGAGCTCCCGGTCAAGCCGGCGCACGACGCGGGTGGGAGGCGACGCGACAGGGGGGAGGGAAGGGGCCGGGACCGGGCGGGCCGGCCAGCCGCCGAGGAACTTCTCGAAGAGCCCCCGGACCTCAGCCGCCGTCACGTCCCCCGCCACGGCGACGAGGGTGTTGTTGGGAACGTAGAGGCGAGCATGGAAGTCCACCAAGTGCTGGCGGGTGATGGCCGGAAGGCCCTCGGCCGTCCCCTCCACGGGGCGTCCGTAGGGATGAGAGCCGTAGAGGGCGGCCGCGAAGGCCTCCGCCGCCACCGTCCCCGCGTCTTCCGCCTTCTGTGCAATGGCCCCCTTGAGCTGTTGGACCTTCCGCTGGATCTCCTCCTCGCGGAAGGCCGGGGACCGGACCAGGTCAGCCAGGATGTCGAGGCCCGTCGCCAGGTCCCGCTTCAGGAGCGTCAGCGTGACGGTGGCGGTATCCTGCCCCCCCTCGGCCTTCAGCGTGCCGCCGACGAAGTCAATCGCCTCGCTCAGCTCCAGGGCGGTCCGGCGGGCTGTCCCCTGGGGGAGGAGGACGGCCGCGAGGTTGGCCAGCCCGGGAAGGTCAGCCGGCTCGTGCAGGCTCCCGGCCCGGACGAGGACCCGCACGGTGACGATGGGAAGGGCGCGCCGCTCGGCCGTCAATAAGACGAGGCCGTTGGGCAAAACCTCCCGCGTCGCGAAGGGAGTAGCAGCCGCTGGATGGGGCGGGAGCCCGAGGAGGAGGGCGAGGGTGACCCCCGCCGCCGCGGTCCTGACCCCTCCCGCCCGCATGGCGCCTCCGGCCCGAGCCCGGGCCCTATTCCTTCATCGCCAGAGGCACGAGGACCCCCACGGTCCGGTTGTCAGCCGTGAGGTAGGTCCGTGCGACCCGCTGGACATCTGCTGCCGTCACCGCCCGGATGCCCGGCAGGTAGCGCTCCCAGTCCCGCCAGGAGGCGACCATCTCGTATGTGGCGATCTGGCGGGCCAGCGAGAAAATGGAATCCTGACTCAGAATGAAGTCAGCCTCGAGCTGGTTCTTGGCCTTCTGCAGCTCCCGCTCGCCCACCGCCTCCCGCTGCAGGCGCTCCACCTCGGCGTACACCGCGCGCTCTACCTGATCGCTCCCCTTCCCGGGCAGCGGGGCGGCGTACAGGTAGAAGAGGTACGGGTCCGCCGTCAGCCGGGCATACGAGGCGCCGGCGTACAGGGCCACCTGCTGCTCGTACACCAGACTCCGGTGCAGCCGGCTGCTCTTGCCGTCCGCCAGGACCGAGGCCAGAACCTCGAGAGCAAAGGAGTCGGGGTGGGTCAGGGTGGGCGTGTGGTAGCCGGCGACGATGAACGGAAGCTGGGCCTCCCGCTTCACCACCACTCGCCGCTCCCCCTGCTGGGGCGGCTCCACGCTCCGTACGGCCGGCGGGGCCGGACCCCGGGGGATCCGTCCGAACGCCTCCCGGATCCGGGCGAACAGGGCCTCCCGGTTGAAAGCCCCTACCGCCACCACCAGGGCATTGTTGGGGGCGTAGTAGGCCCGGTAGTGCTGGAGGAGTTCTTCCCGGGTGATCCGGTGGATCTCCTCCATCCAGCCGATGATCGGGTTCCCGTAGGGGTGGGCCTTGAAGGCGGCGGCGTACATCTCCTCCACGACGGCGGAGGAGGGGTCGTCCTCCGTCCGGAGGCGGCGCTCCTCCAGGACCACGTCCCGCTCCGTCCGGACGTCCTCCTCCTTGACCAGAAGGTTCGCCATCCGGTCCGCCTCCAGCGTGACGGGGAGGTGAATGCGGTCGGCGGCGATGTTGGTGTAGTAGCCGGTATAGTCGTGGCCCGTGAAGGCGTTGTCCCAGCCCCCATTGCGCTGGATGATCCGGGTGAACTCCTTGGGGCCGGTCGAGGGGGTCCCCTTGAACATCATGTGCTCCAGGAAGTGGGAGACGCCCGTCGCCCCCAACCGCTCGTTCCTGGAACCGACCCGGTACCAGACGTGGAAGGTGGCCACGGGGGCCTTGTGCTCCTCCACCAGGAGGACCTTGAGCCCGTTCTCCAGGGTCCGCTCGAGGACCTCGACGGAGGCGCCGGTCCCGGGGAGCACGAACAGGAGCCCGAGCGTGAGAGCGATGGCGCTTCCGCGGCCCCCGCGAAGCTCCCGCACCCTGCCCTCCTACCGGCCCGGCGCCTTCAGGGCCGCGGAGAGGCTCCTGTCCCCCCGGCGGACCAGGAGGAGGATGGCGCCGCCGCGCCCCGCCTCCGCCAGCGCCTCCCGGACCTCCGCGGCCGAGGCGACCGGCCTTCGGTTCACCTCCAGGATGCGGTCCCCCCGCTTCAGTCCGGCGCGCTCTGCCTCCGTCCCGGCCTCCACGGCGGTGATGGCCACGCCGCCCGCGGCCGGCAGCCCCAGCTCGCGGGCCAGGTCCGGGGTGAGGTCCCGGATCCTCAGACCCAGCCCCCCCTCCTCCTCGGAGCGCGCCGCCGCCCGCTCCTCCGGCAGCTCCCCCAGGACGAGGCGGACCGTCTGCCGCTTGCCGCCACGGAGGAAGGTGACCTGCGCGGCGCTGCCCACGGGCCTGCCGGCCACCAGGCGGGGCAGGTCCCGCGCCTCCGCCACCGGCTGGCCGTCCACCCCCACGATCACGTCCCCCGCCTTGAGCCCGGCAGCGGCGGCCGGCGAGCCCGCCACCACCTCGCTCACCAGCGCCCCCCGGTCATCGGAAAGGCCGAGGGAACCCGCAGCCTCCCGGGTGACCGGCTGGACCACCACCCCGATCCAGGCGCGGGTCACTCGCCCCTGATCCCTGAGTTGAACCAGGACCGTCTTGGCCAGGTTGATGGGGATGGCGAACCCGATGTGGCTGTTCGGGATGATCGCGGTATTGATCCCCACCACCTCCCCCCGCGTGCTCACGAGCGGACCGCCCGAGTTGCCCGGGTTGATGGCGGCATCGGTCTGGATGTACTGGTCGTACGGGCTCCCGCCCAGATCCCGCCCCTTCCCGCTGACAATCCCGGCCGTCACCGAGTGCTCGAAGCCGAACGGGTTGCCGATGGCGAGCACCCACTCGCCGATCTGGAGCGCGTCCGAGTCCCCCAGCGTCGCCACGGCGAGCGGCTGGTCCGCGGCGATCTTGATGAGGGCCAGGTCCGTCTTGGCATCCCGCCCCACGACGCTGGCCGGGTACTCCTGCCGGTCCGAGAGGCGGACCAGGATTTCGGTGGTCTGCTCCACCACGTGGGCGTTGGTGAGGATGTAGCCGGCCGCGTTAACGATGACCCCGGAGCCCAGGGAGCGGCCGCGGAAGGTGCGGGGTTGCCCGAAGAACCGCTCGAAGAAGTCCCCCCACGGGTCCCGGCGCCCCTCGGGGTCCGGGTGGCGCCGGGGCCCGGTCACGGCCTTCGTGGTGCTGATGTTCACCACGGTCCCCTGGAGGCGACGGGCCAGCTCCACGAATGAGGGCGGGCGCTCCCGGGGATCGGCAGGGGGGGCCGGGGCAACCTGGGCCGCGGGGCGAGGCGCCCCCTCGGTCCAGAACTTCTCCGCGTCGCTCCTCCGGGGGAGGTTGAGAGCGCTGGCCGTGAGCAGCCCGACCAGGAAGCAGGCCAGGCAGGCCGCGGCCCAGGAGCCCCAGCGGATCCGGGGACGGGGGGCCGACGCCTTCTCACTCATTCAGGGCTCCCGGGACGACAGCGCGGACGGCGGCAGGATAGCCCCACCCCTGGCGGGAATCAAGGGGATTCCTGGTTGAGGCGGATAGCGGCCGGGTCGCCGCGCCGGAGGCTGTGGGCCCGGATGAAGCCGGCCGGAAGCTCCAGGATGAACTGGGTGGGCTCGGGGGAGGTGACGGTGACCGGCTGCTCCCCCGGGCGCGGGGGCGGGATGTTCTCGAAGAGGTCCACGATCCGGCCGTCCCGGATCCAGAGGAAGTCGAGCGGGAAGCGCATCCCCAGCATCCACATGCTCCGGAAACCCGGATCGGGGTAAGCAAAGAGCATGCCGGTTCCCGGCCCCAGGCCGGGGCGCCCCGAGAGGCCCCGCGTCTTCTCCTGCTCCGTGACCGCCACCTCGACCCCCACCGTCACTCGCCCGCCCAGCAGGACGGTCCCGCCGGTGCGAAGGGGGGTGGCAGGGGAAGGCTCCGCGGGGTCCGCAGTCGGGGCGGCGAAGACAAGGGCGAGAAGCAGGACGAGAAGGACAAGCCTGGCCGGCATGCGCATCCCTCAGGGCTGCTCGGGCAGTTCGCCCAGCGTCACGCTGAGGCGGACCGTCTCCTTGCCACGGCGGAGCGTCAACCCCACGACCTGGCCCACCCCCTTCTCGTCCTCCAGGTAGGCGATGAGCCGGTCCATGGACTCTACCGGCTTCTCGTCGGCCGCCGTGATGATGTCCCCCCCAACAACTAGGTTCGTGTTGCCGACCCGGACCCGACGCTGCCCCCCCCGCAAGCCGGCGCGGGCGGCCGGGCTTTGGGGATAGACCTGGGCCACCAGGACGCCCTTCTCGACCGGAAGGTCCAGGGCCCGGGCCAACTGGGCGGAGAGGGAGACGCCGCCGATCCCCAGCCAGGGATGGCGGGCACGGCCAGTGGCGATCAACTGGGGGATCAGGCGCTTGGCAGTGTTCACCGGGATGGCAAAGCCGATGCCGACGGAGCCTCCGCTCGGGGAGAAGATGGCCGTGTTGATGCCGATCACCTCGCCCCGGGAGTTCAGGAGCGGCCCCCCCGAGTTCCCGGGGTTGATGGCGGCGTCGGTCTGGATGATCCCCCGGATCTCCCGGCCGCTCTCCGCCCGGAGGCTCCGGTTGAGGGAGGAGATGACGCCCGTGGTGACGGTCCGGTCGAGCCCGAAGGGATTCCCGATGGCGATCGCGAACTGCCCGACCTGGAGGGCGCCCGAGTCCCCCAGGGGGACGACCGGAAGCCTCCGGCCCGGCACGCTGATCTTGATGACGGCCAGGTCGTTGTTCGGGTCCCGCCCCGCCAGCATCGCTGGGACCTTGGTCCCGTCTGCCAGCGTCACCTCCAGGCTCTTCGCGTCCTCCACCACGTGGTTGTTGGTGAGGATATGTCCCTGCTCGTCAATCAGGAATCCGGACCCCGTGCCGGCCTGGGGAACCACGTTGAAGAAGAAGTCGTAGGCAAGGGCGATGCTGGCGATGTGGACCACCGCCGGGCTCACCTTCTTATAGACGCCGATGAGAAGCCGCTCCTCGGGGGTGAGGTCCGCCGGGTCGGGCGAGGAGGGGCCTTCGGCCAGGACGGTGGCCCCGGGAGGAACGGCGGGCCCGAGGGGCCCAGGCGGAAGCAGCCGGAGGGCGGCCACGACGGTGAGACCGGCCACCAGCCCCACCAGGACGATCGTGCCGAGTCGTCTCCACATCAGAGGGAACCTCCGCTGATCCCAGACGTGTCAGAGTAGGCCGATATTTTACCACAGGGCCGCGGGGGCGCGAGCCACCGGGCCCGGATAGCGTCAGCGCGCCAGGGCGGGGCGAAAGCGCCGCAGCCGGAGGGAGTTCGTCACCACCGAGACCGACGAGAGGGCCATGGCGGCCGCCGCGATCATCGGCATGTGGTCGAGCCACACCCCGAAGAGCGGGTACAGGACTCCCGCCGCGACCGGGATCCCCAGGATATTGTAGATGAAGGCCCAGAAGAGGTTCTGCTTGATGGTCCGAAGGGTCCGGCGGCTCAGCTCGATGGACGTGACCACCCCCCGCAGGTCTCCCTTCACCAGCGTGATGTCCGCCGCCTCCATGGCCACGTCGGTCCCGGTCCCCATGGCGATGCCGATGTCGGATGCGGCGAGGGCCGGCGCGTCATTGATGCCGTCCCCCACCATCGCCACGACCTGCCCCTCGGCCTGGAGCTCCTTCACCACCGCCGCCTTGTCCTCGGGGAGGACCTCCGCCTTCACCCGGTCAATCCCGACGCTCCGGGCAATGGCCTCCGCGGTCCGCCGGTTGTCCCCGGTCAGCATCACCACCTGGAGCCCCAGGCGGTGCAGCCGGTCTACCGCCTCCCGCGAGCCGGCCTTCAGGGTGTCCGCAACGGCAATGATCCCCGCCGCCCGGCTGTCCACCACCACGAACATCGGGGTCTTTCCCGCGGCCGCCAGGCGCTCGGCCTCCGCTGCCAGCGCCCCGGGGGCGATCCCTTCTTCTGAGAGCATCCGGTCGTTGCCCAAAAGGACCTTGCGCCCCGCCACGGCCCCCCGGACTCCCCGCCCGGGGACTGCCTCGAAGGCGTCGGCCGCCGAGAGCGCGAGGCCCCGGCCCTCCGCCTCCCGGACGATGGCCTCCCCCAGGGGATGCTCGGAGCCTTTCTCCAGCGAGGCCGCTAGGGCAAGCAGGCCGGCCGCGTCCAGCCCATCCCGCGCCACCAGGTCGGTGACCGAGGGCCTGCCCTCGGTCAGCGTCCCGGTCTTGTCGAAGACGACGGCCGTGAGCCGGTGAGCCATCTCCAGGCTCTCGCCCCCCCGGATCAGGATGCCGTGCTCCGCCCCCTTCCCCGTCCCCACCATGATGGCGGTCGGGGTGGCCAAGCCGAGCGCGCAGGGGCAGGCAATGATCAACACCGCCACGAAGGAGAGGAGGCCGAAGAGGGCGGCCGGCGCCGGCCCGAGCCACCACCAGACGAGGAAGGTGGCCACGGCAACGCCGATGACGATGGGGACAAACACACCAGCCACCCGATCGGCCAGGCGCTGGATGGGCGCCTTGGAACCCTGCGCTTCCTCCACGAGCCGGATGATCTGGGCTAACACGGTGTCCTTGCCCACCTTGGTCGCCTCGAACCGGAAGGCCCCGGTCTTGTTCAGGGTGGCGCCGATGACCGGATCCGCCTTCTGCTTCTCCACCGGCAGGCTCTCCCCGGTGATCATGGACTCGTCCACGGCGGAGTAGCCCTCCCGGACCACCCCGTCCACCGGGACCTTCTCTCCCGGACGGACAAGGACCAGATCGCCGATGCGGACCTCCTCCACCGGGATGTCCCGCTCCCTCCCGTCCCGGATGACCCGGGCCGTCTTGGCCTGGAGGCCGACCAGTTTCCGGATCGCCTCCGAGGTCCGGCCCTTGGCCAGGACCTCCAGGAGCCTCCCTAGGAGAATCAAGACGATGATCACCGCCGCCGTGTCGAAGTACACCATGGGCCGGATGCCGCGGGCGGCGAAGAAGTCCGGGGCCGCCGTCACCGCCAGGCTGTACAGGTACGCGGCGGAGGTGCCGACGGCGATCAGGGTGTTCATGTCGGCGCTGCCGTGCTTGAGGGTGGCCCAGGTCCCCCGGTAGAACTGCCAACCGCCCCAGAACTGCACCGGGGTGGTCAGGAGCAGAAGGAGCCAGTGCTCCCGCAGGAACGCCGGGACCCACGGGAACCACTCCGGGAAGGACCCGAAGAAGACCGGAAGGGTGAGCGCCAGGCCGACCCAGAACTTCCGCCGCAGGGTCGCCACCTCCCGCTCCCGGGAGGCCCGCTCCGTGTCCACGGAGTCCTCCGCCATCTCGAGCGGCTCGTAGCCCACCTCCCGGATCGCCCGGCGCAGCTCGGCCGGAGCCACGCGAAGGGGGAGGTACTCGACCGCCGCCTTGGCGGTCGCGAGGTTCACGCTGGCCTTGAGGACCCCGGGGAGGGCTTGCAGGGCCCCCTCGATCTTCTGGATGCAGGAGGCGCAGGAGATGCCGCCGATGGGGATGGTCACCCGCTCGGTCCGGGGCTCGTACCCGGCGCCCCGCACCGCCGCGAGAAGGGCACCGGGTGCCGTGGCCGGCGCCGCGAAGACGGTGGCCCGCTCCGCAGCGAAGTTCACGCTGGCGGAGTGCACACCTGGGACGTTCCGCAGGGCCCCCTCGATCGTGGAGGCGCAGGAGGCGCAGGACATCCCGCCGACACCGAAGTCCAGGCGGGCCGCGGTCCCCCCCGCTGCCGCCTGGCTCTCGTCAATGCTCATCCCGCAGACCGGATCGCGTACCATTGGTCCCTCACTCCCCCAAGCGGGCGGGCCGCCCAGCTAGCGGCCGTCCAGGCGGCCGAACCGGGAACAGACCTCCACCAGCTCCTCGATCTTCCGGCCGCGGTCCTCCTCGGTGCCGGAGGTCACGGCCTCCGCCACGCAGCTCTCGATGTGCCGGGCCAGGAGGAGCCGGCTCACCTGGGTGAGCGCCCCCTGGACGGCGGAGAGCTGGAGAAGGATGTCCACACAGTACTTCTCCTCCTCGACCATCCTCTGGATGCCCTGGACCTGCCCTTCGATTCTCTTGAGTCGGGTCAGGGCCTTGCTCTTGGTCTCGGCGTTTATCATGGCCGTTTCCCCCGGCTCAGCTTCGTTCAGCTACACACACACATTGGAGCGAGTAATATACCATACCCCAGTAGTGTATGATCACGATAGACCACAAGTCAAGGGGAGATTTCGCCGCGAGGGCCTCCCCCAGGGGCATGCTCCGGATGCGGGCAGACACGTGAGGGTTCCCGATTTGTCCCTTGACATTCTCCTCCACGGCTGGGTAGCCTTCCCTGGTTTAGGCAGCTAAACTTTCGCTTGTCCATTAGCCCGGAGGGAAGGTGCCATGTTGGCGCGCAGGCACCGAGCGCTCACCGTCAGCCCGAGCATGCAGCATTACCTGCGGGCCATCCACGAGCTTCAGGAGGAGCGCGGGCACGCCCGGGTGACCGACGTGGCCGAGCGCCTCCAGGTGGGGAAGGCAGCGGTCTCGTTAGCCCTCCGGACGCTCCGCAGGGACGGGTTCATCCGCCACCAGAGCTACCAGGGCGTGGGCCTGACCCAGCGCGGCCTCATGCAGGCCAAGCAGGTCACTGGCCGCTTCGCCATCCTCCGGCGCTTCCTCGAGGACGTCCTGGGGGTGAGCCCGGAGCAGGCCCTGGTGGATGCATGCCTGCTGGAGCACTTCGTGAGCGCCCAGACGGTGGACCGGCTGCTGGACCTGATCCGGTTCTCCGAGCAAGACGATTCTGTGATCCGGGAAACGTTAACCCGGTTCCGGGTCTACAAGCGGGGCTGCGAGAGCCCGAGCACCTGTCCCGCGTGCGAGTTCGATTGCGACGCCAGCATCGGGCCCAAGAGGCCGATGGAGCACAGGAGAAACCAGTGACGCCGTGGAGGCAGGGAACGCGCCTCCTGCGCGGAGTGGTGGCGGCGGCAATCCTCCTGACCCCGCCGCTTACCGAGGCGGGCACGCTCACCCTCTACTCGGCCCGCAAGGAAGAACTGATCCGCCCGG
>JAKEHP010000071.1 GCA_022614955.1 Candidatus Methylomirabilota bacterium | reverse complement strand
GCTGTCGGCGTCTGGGTCGGCTTCGATCGGCAGGAGTCCCTCCGGCTCGGGGGGTCCGCCGCCGCGCTCCCCATCTGGGTGGACTTCCTGGAGAGCCTCCCGGTGGAAGAGCCTGCGGACTTCCCAGTTCCCCCCGGGGTGCTCTTCCGGATGGTGGACCCCGGGACGGGCGGCCTGGCCACCTGGGAGTGCCCGATTCGCGTCGAGGAGGCGTTCGTGGAAGGAACGGAGCCGACGGCGGCCTGCCCGGCGCACCCGGGCGGCCTCTTCCGCTGGCTAGGGCGGAGGGCCGAGGGAACGCCGGCCGCGCACCCCTGAGAGCCCCCCTTTCCCTTGACCCCCGGGAAGCGGCCTTCCTATACTGGCGCCTGGCACGGGAGATCCCGCACGATGACGCTGCCAGCGAAAACCGCGATGCTGGATGACGGGCGGGCGACCGCGTGGGCGGCGGACCTGGCGGCGTCCCTCGCTCCGATCTGGGCGGCCGGAGGCTCCGACCTCCTCCTGAGCGTCCCGGAGCGGGGGGAGGCGGGAAGCAAGCGTCGCCAGGGGCTGGTGCGGGCCGTTCGGGCCTTCGTGGAGGAGCGGCGTGAGGGCATTCAACGCCAGCACCGGACTGGAGCGCCGGGCCTGACCACGGTGGCCGACCTCACGGCCCTGACGGACGCGCTGCTGACCGGCCTGTACCGCTCGGCAGAGGCGATAGCAGCCGCCCGCTTCGGCGAGCGGACCGCCCCCTGCGCCCTGGTGGCCCTGGGGGGCTACGGCCGGCGGGAGCTCTGCCCCGCCTCCGACGTGGACATCCTGTTCCTGTACCAGGGAGAGGTAGGGCGGACGATGCACGCCCTCGTCCACTTCCTCCTCCACCTGCTCTGGGACGTCGGCTTCACCGTGGGCCACGCGGTCCGGACCCTGAAGGACTGCCGCAAGATGGCCGAGGAGGATCTCCGTTCCCGCACCTCCATGATGGAGGGGCGCTTCCTCGCGGGGGAGCCGGCCCTCTTCGAGGGGCTCCGGAAAGCGGTGGGGGGGGCCATGGCCCGGCGAAAGGGCCAGGAGTACATCCGGGCCAAGCTGGCGGAGCAGGCGGCGCGCCATGAGAAGTACGGCGGCTCTCTCTACCTGCAGGAACCCCACATCAAGGAGGGGGTGGGGGGGCTC
>JAKEHP010000473.1 GCA_022614955.1 Candidatus Methylomirabilota bacterium | reverse complement strand
GTGGAGCTGCCGGAGGCGGACGGGCGGGAGCCGCACGGGCGGATGCGCCCCGACGCCGCGGAGGTGACCCGGGCGGCGAAGATCCTATGGGGGGCGAAGCGGCCGGTCCTCCTGGCCGGGGGCGGGGTCATCACGGCTGATGCCGCTGCGGAGTTCACGGCGCTGGCGGAGCACCTGGGGGCCGCGGTTGTCACCACCTGGATGGGGAAGGGGGCGACGCCAGAGGACCATGCCCTCTATGGCTGGCACCCCGGGGACACCGGTTCATCCGTCGGGAACGCCCTCTGCCGCTCAGCCGACGTGATCCTGGCCGTCGGCTGCCGGTTCACCGATTGGATCGCCTCGTCCTACAGGGACAAGGTCACCTTCGCCATCCCGCCGACGAAGCTCATCCAGGTGGACCTGGACCCGCACGAGATCGGCAAGAACTACCCGGTGGCGGTGGGGCTGCTCGCCGATGCCAAGGCGGGGCTCGCGGACCTGCTCGAGGCTGTCCGGGACGAGGGGAAGGCGCGCGACTACAAGAAGGGGGCCTACTTCAAGGACATCGTGCGGCTCCGGGACGAGTGGTATGAGCGCCTGCGCCCCGCTCAGACATCTGACGTGAAGCCGATGACGATCTCCCGGGCCCTCGTGGAGCTCCGGAAGGCCCTGCCGAAGGAAACCATCGTGGTGACGGGAGCGGGCCTGCCCCAGACCCAGGTCTGGCAGGAGTTCCCGGTGTACGTCCCCCGGACGCACATCACCTCGGGCGGCTTCTCCACCATGGGCTTCACGGTGCCCGGGAGCATCGGGGCGAAGCTGGCCGCGCCGAAGGCGCCGGTCGTGGGCATCGCGGGCGACGGCGACTTCATGCAGACGATGCAGGAGCTGGCGGTGGCGGTCCAGCTCGACCTGCCGGTCCTGATCGTTATTCTCAATAACTGCGGTTGGCAGTCCATCAAGAACCTCCAGTTCAATGCCTACGGTGAGAAGCGCCTGCTCGGGACCGAATTCCGGAAGAAAGACGGCTCCCCCTACAGCGCGAACTTCGCCGAGGTGGCCAGGGCGTTCGGCTGCCACGCGGAGCGAGTCGAGAACCCCGCGGTCATCGGCAGCGCGGTCAAGAAGGCGATGGCCAAGGGAGGCCCCGCTGTCCTGGAGCTCATGACGGCCCGGGACTGGCCGCACACCGGCGTGCAGAAGACCGGGTGGTGGGATGTGCCGATCCCGACCTACCTCCCCAAGAAGCGGAAGGAGTACGAGGCCGGGCGCGCCGAGGAAAAGCTCTAGCTACGCCCTAATGTAGATTGCGGAGAGTGCCGGGGCAGGGCCGGTGACCGAGTGAGCGCGGTTGCGGTCAAGAGAGGTTGGCGGTGCGCGTGGTAGTGACGGGCGGGGCGGGCTTCGTCGGGTCGCACGTGGCAGATGCTCTCTCGGCCGGTGGACACGAGGTCCTCGTCCTGGATGACCTGTCTGCTGGGGACAGGGCCAATGTTCCAACGGAGGTCCGGTTTGCGCAGGTGGACCTCTGCGATCGCGCCGCGGTCCTTGAGGCTGTCGAGGCCTTTCGTCCCGACGCGGTGAATCACCAGGCGGCGCAGACCAACCTGCGGTTCTCGGTCGAGCACCCCGTGGCAGATGCCCGGGCCAATGTCCTGGGGACGCTCCATATCCTGGAAGCAGCCTTGGCCGTCGGGGCGCGCCAGGTCCTCTACGCCTCCACGGGGGGAGCGATTTACGGGGAACCGAGTCGGCTGCCCGCGGACGAAGGGACGCCTGTCCGCCCCCTCGCTCCCTACGGGTTCCACAAGTTCCTGGGGGAGGAGATCCTCCGGCTGGCGGGATCTCACAACCGCATCTGGACTTGCACCCTCCGCTACGGGAACGTTTAC
>JAKEHP010000472.1 GCA_022614955.1 Candidatus Methylomirabilota bacterium | reverse complement strand
GAGCCAGGGACCCGGATCTGTCGCGTCAGGTGGCCCTCGCGGCCGACCACATGGTACTGCCGCATCGAATCCGCCGGCGCACGGCTCTTCTCCAGCCAGACCGTGCCGTCGGGGGCCGTGAGCGCGTTCTCGAACGGCGGCTTCACCGGGGCGAAGGGAAGTTGCTCCGCGGTGCTCCGGAGCTCGGGCGGAAACTTCTGAAAGAACAGCTCGCGATCGTATCGGGTGACCTCGAGGACCCGGTCGGGTAGCGGATCCCCTTCGTCCCACTGGCCGTCGGGGGCCCGCCAATCCACCCGGTTGTGGTACACCCGGGCGACCCAGAGCGCCCCGTCAGGAAGGGCTCCCCAGCGGTCCGCGCCGCTGAACACCCGGCGCTCGAAGCGGCGGCCCCCGTCGCCCATCACTTCCGCGATGTCGAGCGGGGCCAGCCGCGCGACGGTGTCGGCGGTGCGAAACTGGGGGTCGTTGCGTACCACTGCCGCCGAGTCGCGGTTCCCGCTGCCATCCGGCCCCGGCCGCGGCCCCAGCTCGAGGTAGAACCGGCCCTGACCATCACGTGCCCGGGGAAGCGCTCCGCGCACCGCGTCGATAGCGGGAATGGCCCGGGCCATCCGCCCCCCTAGGGTCCAGAGGGTCGTGCGGCGCAGTCCCCAGTCGGTCACGTAGAGGGTGTCCGCCGCCACGAAGACGCCGGAAGGGTGCTTGAGCTCCTGGGAGCGGTCACCGCCGAGGGGTCGGACCGTGCCGGCCGCCGGGTCCACGATGCCGACCGTCACGTCCATCGGCGCCACCACGGCCCACCGGTCATTTCCCAGCCAGGCGCTTTCCGTCACTTCGGCATAGGTGGTCTGAACTGTGTCCGTCGCGGGCGCCAGGGTGATGACCGGCGCCGCCGGTGCCGGATCGGAGCAGGCCAGGAGCAGGGGGAGGGACAGAGATGCTCGGCGGGGGCACGGCATGGGGGAAATGTAATTCGGGGCCCCGCGCGACCCCCGCCCCGTACCACCAGGCACGGGGAGGAACGTCAGAGATGCCGGTTACCGCCGGGGCGCTACGGTGGCGTTTCGGGTGCAGGAATCAGGG
>JAKEHP010000471.1 GCA_022614955.1 Candidatus Methylomirabilota bacterium | reverse complement strand
TATATACAGTAAATTCTTGACAAAGAAAACCACCCTTTGGTAGCCTAGTGCATCTCATTGAACCGCTCTGTGTTATGCTCCGCCGGACACAGCGAGGTAGGAGCAGCGGGCCGGAGCAATTCGTGGGCGGCCGATGCTAAAAGGAGGAGGAATGACCGGCAGGCGGCTCTGGGTCTGGCTTCTGGCGGTGCTCCTGTTCGAGGTCCCAGCAGCGGCGACGGCGGACTGGGTCTTCTGGGTCAACGAGCACACCGACGAGCTCGGAATCATTGACAGCGCGACGAACGAGGTCGTGGCCCAGATCCAGGTGGGGAGGCATCCGCACCGGATCGCAGTCGCCCCGGATGGCCGGACCGTCTACACGGCCAACGAGAAGTCCCGGGACATCTCCATCGTGGACATCACCGATATTCGCCACCCCCGCCTGACGGGCAGCATCCGCTCAGCCCGCGCGCCCTACAACCTCGCCTTCACGCCGGACGGGAAGGAACTGTGGGTGGTGAGTGAGCTGTTCCCCCGCCTGCAGGTCCTCCAGACCGGGACCTGGGAGGTGCTGGGGGAGGTGCCAGTCGGGCGGATCCCGGCGCATCTGGCCATCCTTCCCAACGGGAAGAAGGGGTACCTGGCCTGCCGGGGCGACGGAACCATCTGGGTCCTGGACATCCCCGGGCGAAAAGTCCTGAAGACCTTCCCCTCCTCCCGGCAGGTGATGGGGATGGCGCTCCACCCGGACGGGAAGACACTCCTGGTGGCCGAGGGGATCAGCAACAGCGTGGCCTTGATCAACACGGAGACGGATGAGCTGGAGCGCATCGGCAGGCTGGGCCAGGAGATCCATCACGTGGCGGTTTCGCCCGATGGGGGGACCGCGTACGTGACCGCGCGACTGGAGGGTCACCTCGTTGCTGTGGACCTGTCCGGACGGAAGATGAAGGCCCGGCTTCCGTTAGCCAAGTGGCCCGACAACATTATGATGTCGGCCGACGGCCGCTTCCTCTACGTGACCGCCCGGGGGGCGGACCAGGTCTTTGTGGTGGATGTGGCAGGGTGGAAGGTGCTGAAGAGATTCGCCGGACACCACCCCCACGGTCTCGCCATCTTTCCGGGCCGGTAATCCCGGCGCGAAACAACAACGCCCCGAGGTTTTCTCGGGGCGTTGTTGTTTGGGGCGAAGTGCCCGCGTCGCAGTCAATCGTGGTCCGCGTCGGCTCTGGCCTCCGGTTGCGCCTTCGGCTCAGCCCGTTCCAGCCTGCGCCTCTCCCGTCCCGTCGCAGGTCGGGCAGGGGAGAACACCACGGCCCTCACAGGTATCGCAGGCAGTGACACCGCCCCCCGTGTCCCAGTCGCCCCGCTCGCCGCGGCACTCGGGGCAGGCGATGACCTGGTCGCCGCTGCAGGTTGCACAGAGAGACATCGGGGACCTCCAGAGAGTTTTCATTCTACCGGCCGGGGGCAGGCGGCACAAGGCGGGGGGATTCCCGTTGACAACGCCTGCCCCCTTCACTAGGCTGCCCGCCAGCGTTTTGGAGAGGCGCGTGCCCGACATTCACCTCCCGTTGACCGGCGTCCGGGT
>JAKEHP010000470.1 GCA_022614955.1 Candidatus Methylomirabilota bacterium | reverse complement strand
GTCTGGGGCAGACCGCGCTTGGCCTGGAACTCACGGACCGCCGCCTCTAGCTGTGCGTCGGCCTTCCCGTCGATGGTGCCGGGGTTCAGGCCTTCCTTCTGCAGGGCCATCTCGACGGCGCGGATGTCCTCCTGGCCGGCGACCGTCTTCAGGATCTCCGCGTTCGTGCGGAGCACCAACCGGATCGCACCGGGCTGGGCGTAGATGGCATCGTGCATGTAGTACGGGTGACCGGGGCGGGGCGGCGGCGAGGTCCAGACCATGGTAACCTTCCTCTTACCTCTTATAGGAGCTTCAGGTCTCGCAGGCGGCTGACGAGCAGGTCCACCTTCTCCGCCGGGCTCTCCCCGTCCAGGATCTCGCAGCGGGTCTCCCGGATCGGGATGCTGAGTTCGGCCACCGCGACCCGGCCGGCTGCCTTCTCCCCCGCCGCCAGGCCCAGGTGGGCCGCCGTCCAAGTCGGGATCGGCTTGCGG
Source organism: Candidatus Methylomirabilota bacterium (assembly GCA_022614955.1). Taxonomy (GTDB): domain Bacteria; phylum Methylomirabilota; class Methylomirabilia; order Methylomirabilales; family JACPAU01; genus JACPAU01. The sequence goes on along the minus strand of JAKEHP010000470.1, from coordinate 603 downwards.
CCCGCGGCCATGATGTCTTTCAGCTTCGGGAAGCGGGGGATGTTGCTCTCGTCGCTCGTGATCGTCACCAGGAGGGGGAGCGGGGCCTCGATCACCTCGTAGCCATCCTCCACCACCTTCCGGACCTGGACGCGGCCATCAGCCGCCTCCACGCGGGAGGCGTAGACGACGCAGGGGAGCGCAAGCTCCTCGGCGAGAAGAGGCCCGACCGCCCGGGAGGCCCAGTCCCCCGACTCGCAGCCGGCCAGCACGAGGTCGAAGGGGCCCCGCTTTCGGATAGCCGCCGCGAGCGCAGAGGCGACGGCGAAGGCGTCGGCCGCGAGGAGGGCCGGGTCGCTCACCAGGATCGCCTGGTCCGCCCCCATGGCAAGTGCCTTCTTGAGGGCTGTGGTCGCCGTCGGCGCTCCCAGGCAGAGCGCCGTCACCGCCCCGCCTGCCGCCTCCTTGAGCTTGAGGGCCACCTCCAGGGCATTTTCGTCGTAGGTCGAGATCACCAGGGCGTGGCCCTCCTGGAGCTGCCGCTTCGCCACCGGGTCAATCTTGAACTGGCTCGGCGGGATCTCCGGATCAATGATCTCTTTCAGGCAGACGACGATCTCCATG
>JAKEHP010000070.1 GCA_022614955.1 Candidatus Methylomirabilota bacterium | reverse complement strand
GGGCGTCTCCACCGAGCCGTACATCATGGTCGCGGTAGAGGGGATGCCCAGGTGGTGGGCCGTCCGCATGCAGGCGAGCCACTCCTCCGTCGTGTCCTTCAGCGGCGAGATCTGCTGGCGGACCGCGTTCACCAGGATCTCGGCCCCGCCTCCTGGGATGGAGTCCAGGCCGACCCGTTTCAGCCGCTCGAGGGTGGCCGCGAGCGTGAGGCCCGAGATCTTGGCCAGGTAGAGGAGCTCCGCGGGGGAGAGGGCATGGAGGTGAACCGGGAAGGCGGCCTTGATGGCCGCGAAGGTCTCCTCATACCACTCGATCTTCAGGGCCGGGTTCAGCCCCCCCTGGAAGAGCACCTCGGTCCCCCCCAGGGTGGCCAGCTCCTGCACCTTCCCCAGGATCTCCTCCCGGGTGAGGGTCCAGGCCCCCTCCTCCCCCGGGAGGCGGTAAAAGGCGCAGAACTTACACTGGACCCAGCAGACGTTGGTGTAGGAGAGATTCCGGCCGACGACGTAGGTGACCTCGGGGGCCGGGTGCTTCCGGTAGCGCACCAGGCTGGCGAGGCTCCGGAGGAGGGGGAGGTCCGCCTCCCGGAGGAGGACCAGCCCCTCCGCCGCGCTCAGCCGCTCCCCCCGCTCCACCTTCCCGGTGATGGCCGTGAGGGTCACCTGGGCACCTTTCCCCGGCTGGACCTGCCCCGGGGGACCGCCGCTCACTCCCCCACGATCTGGACCTGGATGCTCCGTTCCCGCGGGCCGTCCAGCTCCGCGAGGATAATGCTCTGCCATTTCCCGAGGACCAGCTCCCCACCCTGGATGGGGACGATGACGTTCTGCCCCAGGAACATGGCTCGGAGGTGGGAATCGGCGTTGCCCCTGTCGCAGTCGGAGAACCGGGGGTCGTCGTGCCGATAGCCGTCCCGCTCCCGCACCACCTGGTCCAGGATGGCCTTCATGTCCTCGATGAGGGCAGTCTGGAACTCGTTCACGAAAAGGGCAACCGTGGTGTGGAGGGCGTTCAGGATGAGCATCCCGTTCCGAATGGGGTGCTTCAGGAGACAATCCTTCACCCGCTTCGTGATATCCAGGAACTGCAGACGGTCGCCCGTGTTCAGGTAGATGGTGTCGAACCCAATCTGCATCCAGCCCTCCCGCCCCTCGTCCTGGTGGAATCCCCGGCCGGTTTCCCCGCCCCCTCAGCCCCGGGTCAACAGCAGGCCCAGAACGCTGGCGGCAGCCCCCAGGAGACCATTCGCGAGCGCCGCAGTCTGGAGGCGCGCCACCAGTCGGGCGTGCACCCCCGAAGCAAGCCCCCCCTCCCCCGCCGCCTCCCGGGCCGCCGCCCGCGTCAGCCGCAGGCCCAGGCCGAAGTACTCGTACGACGCCACCAGGAGGAGGACAAACACCAGCAGCAGCTTCAGCGCCAGGGGGCCGAACCAGCGGGCCGCGAACTGGCCGCCGTAGGCCCCCTTCAGTGCAGTGACTCCCCCAGCCCCCGTGAGGACCAGAACCCCCAGGCAGGCCAGACTGACGGGGTGCGCGACCCGGAGGATCCGCGCTAATGTCGCCCGCCGCCCCGCGTCCAGCTCCCCCCGGAAGGCGGGAAGGACCGTCGCTCCCAACGTCAGCGTCCCCCCGAAGTAGAGAGCCGCAGCGAGCAGGTGTACGGCAGCGAGGGCCATGCGGCGGCCTGGAGACGCTCCCTTCGGTGCTGGCAAAACTCCGACATCATAACCAGGGGCCCCGGGGGCGGTCAAGGCAAACTTGCACGGCCCGCCCGCTCCAGGGGAGCACGGTTTCCCGTGCGCCGGGGGGGCTAGGCACAGACCTCCCGGACGGCTGGCCCCGGTGCGTGTTGGTGATCGTGTCCTCCCTGGTCAGGTGGACGCAGACCCCGGCCGCCACGGCCTCCTGGCCGATGTAGGTGTGCAGGAACCCCGGGAGCCGGCCCGTGAGGAACAGCTTGCTGGCCTTCTCCTCGAAGGCCCGGATCCGGAGCATGGTCCGGTAGATCTGCAGAGCCTGCTCGTGCGTGGGCGTCATGGGCTCCTCCGCAGCGGAGGCTCAAGTCGGGTGCGACCGGTTACAGCGGCTACACGGGGAGATCCGGAGACGCGACTGGCGTGAACCTATAGGGACCGACACGGCAATGTCAAGGGGCGTGGGCGGCCGGCCACGCTTCAGACCGCGGTGTAGCCGCCGTCCACGAAGATCGTCTGGCCGGTAACCAGCTCGGAGGCGGAGGAGGCGAGGTAGATGGCGGTTCCGGGACGGCCGGGCGCCAGTGGCCCCTACGGGTCGAGGGTGAGCAGATCCTGGATGCTCTCCAGGATGTAGTCCGGGCGCACCGGGGCTGCGGCGAGTTCCTCCCGCCGCGTCACCCCTGTCAGGACCAGGGCCGTGGGCATGCCGGCCGCCCTGCCCATGGCGACATCGGTCTCCAGCCGGTCCCCCACCATCAAGCAGGCTCCCGCGGGGAGGCCCAAGCGCTCCAGGGCCACGTCCAGCATGATGCGGTTGGGCTTCCCCACCACCACCTCCACCCTCCGGTTGGTCACCCCCTCCACTGCCCCGATCATCCCGGCCGCATCCGGGATCTCCCCTTCCTCCGTGGGGCAGGTCCGATCGGGGTTGGTGGCCAGCATCCGGGCGCCGTGCCGGACGGCGATGAGAGCGTCGTGCAGCTTCCGGTAGTCGAAGGTGCGGTCAAAGGCAATGATGAGGTAGCGGACCCGGGTCGGGTCCGCTTCCACCCGCAGCCCCGCGGCAGCCAGTTCCTCCTTCAGGGGGGGCTCGCCGATGACGTAGACCGGCGCCCCCGGGTCCCGGGCCGCCAGGTAGCGGGCCATCACGTAGGAGGAGTTGACCACGCTCGTGAGGTCCGCGGCGATGCCGAAGCCCCGGAGCTTCTCGGCGTAGTGCGCCCGGCTCTCGACCGGCTTGTTGGAGAGGAAGCAGACCTTGGCACCGCGCTCGCGGAGCGCCCGGATCGTCGCGGCGGCCCCGTCAATCATCCGGGGTCCCAGGTAGATGGTCCCGTCCAGGTCGAAGATGTAGCCCTGGAAGCGCATGACGGAGAGCCCCGGCCCGCCGCGTAACTCAAGCGGCAGGGCTTGCCGGCCGCAGCCCCCCTCCTCCGCCCGATACCCAGACAGGGCTGCGCCGGGGGGCCGCGGCCGGACCCTGCCCCCAGGGCCACCCCAATATGGCCGGCGATGCCGGGGCCCTGCTGCGTCGGAGAAGCATCGGGGGGTCACTCCTCCTCAGGGAAGAGCGGGTGCCCGCACTGGGGGCAGAGGGCGACCTTCGGCCCAGGCTTAGCCTCGTCAATCTGTCCGGTCCAGCCGCACTGGGGGCAGGTTACCGGGAAGTCCACCGCCCCTCCGGGCAGGAGCAGATCCGGCTATCGCTGCGCATAACCTGCGCGCCGCAGCGGCGCGCGCCTTGCCGCCGTTTGCAAGCCGCGTGACGCACGAACCGTCAGGTTTATGCACATGTTAGCCACCCCACCCCTACTCCTCTATCGCGCCACCCACTCGCTTCAGGTGCATTCGCAACGTATACGACGGATCATGGGTTCGTGCCTCAAGCCCACCGCAAGACGCTGCCGTGAGGGCATCGGAAGGTCGGGCATCCAGCCGCTGCGGGCCCGAGGGGCAACTGCCGTAGCTGAATATTGGGAAGTCGATTCCAGCCACTTCCGCGGTGTCCCGATGTACGCCCCACACGACGATGCCCCCGAGGCCCGCATTCTGTGCCTCAAGAACTGTCAGATCACCTATGCAGGCCTCGTCAAGGCGCCCCCCGTTGTCGATAACAAGGATGTCGCCTGCCTCGGCACTCTCAAGGGCTTCGAGGAATACATCTACACTCCCGTAATGCCGCGCCGGCAGCACTCTCCCTGCCATCCTCATGGTGGGACGGAGCGGTCTGAGGCCAGGGTTCGGCACCCCATAGCGTACTCCCAGTCTTAGACAGGCGTCGCATATCAGCGGCGTCGAGGAGTTGGAGAACAATCGACCTAGGTCGGTGCTCTTCATTTGGTCCTCCGGCGCACGGGATCTTGCTTGTGGAGGTGTGGCTAACAGGTCCTTCGGTATCAGAGGAACGGGGGGGAGTCAAGGAGGGAACTAGCTGAAGGAAACGATCTGGAGGAGTCCCTCGGCGCACAGGAAGAGCTCGTCCCAGCCCAGGTCGGCCACCAGCCCGTAGGCCATCTCCCCCTCCTGCCAGAAGAGAACCTGATACCCGCGGACCTCCTGGACGTAGAAGGTCCGCCCTCCCCGCTCCACGGCGGTTGCTCGGGGCAGGCCTTCCTCGTAGCGCGGGAAGGTGAAGAGGGAGATCGTCCGGCGGTTCTTCTCGTAGACGATGAAAGCCGCCCGGCGGTCGCTCAGGTCCGTAATGCGCCCGCCCAGGAGGCGGATCCCTGAGGGGCTGTAGTCGGGGACGAAGACCCGGTAGGGCGCCTGCCCCTGGAACCAGCCGGCCACGGCCCCCGCATCGGAGGAGGCAAACTGCAACGGCTCCGGCAGCCGGGCCACGCTCATGTGCTGCGCCACCAGCTCCAGGGCGAGCGGGGCGGGGCCGGCGGGCCGGCCGAGCCAGACCGCAAAGAGCACCGCGGCGGCCGCGGCCGCCAGCCAGACGGGACGCGGCCCGGCCAGCGGCTTTGCGCGGAGGGCCGCCCGATCCGCCCGATCCAGGGCAGCGGTGATCCGCTCCCGGAGGGCCGGGGAAACCTCCGGCCGCGGTGCCGTCAGGCGCAGGTGTGCCCGCGTCGCCCGGACCTGCTCCTCTCGGGCCGCGCAGGACCCGCAGGAGGAGAGATGCTCCGCCACCTCCAGCGTCGCCCGGACCGGCAGCTCACCGTCCAGGTAAGATTCCAGGTCCCGCGCTACCTCGCGGCAGATCATGCGACTCCCTCGCCCTGTCCCGGCTCGATCGGTTCCCGCAAGGCCTCCCGCAGGTGTGCCCGCCCCCGGTACAGCCGGCTCATCACCGTCCCCACGGGGCAGCCACACACCTCGGCGATCTCCCGGTACGTCAATCCCTCCAGGTCGGCCAGGATCACCGGCAGCCGGAATGGCTCCGGCAGGACCGCGAGCGCGCGCTGGATCTCCTCACCCGTCGCCTTCCGGAGGAGGTCCTCCTCCGGATTCCCGGGCGCCGTGCTGGGGCTTCCCCCCAGCGGGGGGGCAAGGTCGTCATTATAGGTCACCGTGGGGCGGACCCGCCGACGCCCGTTCAGGAAGGTC
>JAKEHP010000469.1 GCA_022614955.1 Candidatus Methylomirabilota bacterium | reverse complement strand
CTGTCACTCGGGGCACGTTGCCCTCCCCTGGCGAAAGCCGCCCCCTTCTAGCACCGGCCCCCGGGGCTGTCAAGGACGGCGGGCGGGGAGTTGCACCCCTCACACCTTGTGATACAGTAGCGCGGCTCGCGAGGACCCCGCATCATGGCAGAGCCCCGCATCGGCATCCTCGGCGGCAGCGGCCTCTACGAGATGGCCGGCCTGACCGACGTCTGGGAGGAGCGGGTCGAGACCCCCTTCGGTCCCCCGTCGGACCCCTACGTCCTGGGCCGCCTGGAGGGGCGTCCGGTGGCTTTCCTGGCCCGCCACGGCCGGGGCCACCGCCTGCTCCCCTCGGAACTCAACTTCCGGGCCAACATCTACGGCTTCAAGGCCCTGGGGGCGGAGTGGATCCTCTCCGCCTCGGCCGTGGGGAGCATGCGGGAGGACGTGAAGCCCCGGGACATCCTGATCCCGGACCAGTTCTTCGACCGGACCAAGGCGCGCGCCAGCACCTTCTTCGGGGACGGCCTGGTGGTCCACGTGGCCTTCGCCGACCCCACCTGCCCGGCCCTGGGCGAGCTGCTCTACCGGGCCGCGCGGGAGGAGGGGGCCACGGTGCACCGGGGCGGGACCTACCTCTGCATCGAGGGGCCCCAGTTCTCGACCCGGGCCGAGTCCCGCATCTACCGGGCCTGGGGAGTGGATGTCATCGGGATGACCAACCTCCAGGAGGCCAAGCTCGCCCGGGAGGCCGAGATCTGCTACGCCACGCTGGCCCTGGTGACCGACTACGACGTGTGGCACGAGACGGAGGAGGACGTGACCGTGGAGGGGGTCATCGCCATTCTGCTGGAGAACGCGGCGATGGCCAAGGCCATCCTCCGCCGGGCGGTCCGGGCTATCCCCGCCGCTCGACCCTGCGCCTGCCCCCACGCCCTCCGCGATGCCATCATCACCGCCCGGGACCGGATCCCCCCGGCCACGCGAGAGCGCCTCAAGCTCCTGGTGGGAAAGTACTTAGAGCGATGAAAATTCTGGTGGTCGGCTCGGTGGCCTACGACACCGTCCGGACCCCCTTCGGTGAGGTCACCGAGGTGCTGGGGGGCTCGGCCGCCTACTTCTCGGCCGCCGCCGCCTTCTTCGCCGACGTGAGGCTCGTGGCGGTAGTGGGGGAGGACTTCGCCGAGGAGGACATCCAGCTCCTCCGGGAGCGTCGGGTTGACCTGGAGGGGCTGTCGCGCGTCCCGGGCCGGACCTTCCGGTGGCGGGGGGAGTACGGCTTCGACCTGAACGAGGCGAGGACGCTGGAGACCCATCTCAACGTCTTCGCCGCCTTCCGGCCCCGCATCCCGCCCGCGTACCGGGACAGCGAGATCGTCTTCCTGGCGAACATTGACCCGGAGCTGCAGCGGGAGGTCCTGGGGCAGGTGGCGACCCCCCAACTGGTGGCCGCCGACACCATGAACTTCTGGATCACGGGGAAGCCGGACGCCCTCCGGGAAACTCTGAAGCGGGTCCACACCCTCCTGATCAACGACGCTGAGGTCCGGATGCTGGCGGGCGAGCCCAACCTGGTGAAGGCGGCGCGGAAGATCCTCTCCTGGGGCCTCCGGTCCCTGGTCATCAAGCGGGGGGAGTACGGGGCCCTCATGTTCTCGAACGGATGGTGGTTCTCGGCGCCGGCGCTCCCGCTGGAGCAGGTCCTGGATCCGACCGGGGCCGGGGACTCCTTCGCGGGTGGCTTCCTCGGGTATTTGGCGAACACCGCCAACTTCAGCCTGGACAATGTTCGGAAGGCCGTCATCATGGGCTCGGTCATGGCCTCCTTTGCTGTCGAGGACTTCTCGCTCCGCCGCCTGACCCGTCTCACCTATCCGGAGATCGAGGCCCGCTTTCGGGAGTTCAAGGGTCTGGCCCAGTTCGAAGATATTTAACCCTGCCCCCGGGGCGCCGGTTCTCCTCCTCCCGTCGGATCTGGCGATGACGCCGCAAGGCAAGGTGGCCCTCATCACCGGCGCCAGCCGAGGCATTGGGCGCGCCGTGGCCGAGGCGTACGCGGCCGCGGGGACCGGCCCGCTTGCGGGGCCCGGGTTTCGGGGTATAATGACGGGTCAGCCGGGCGGCGCATGTCTGGAGGGCCCATGGCCACCGACCGCATCATTATCCGAGGTGCGCGCGAGCACAACCTGAAATCCATTGACCTGGAGATCCCCCGGGAAAAGCTCGTCGTCATCACCGGGGTCTCGGGCTCCGGCAAGTCCACCCTCGCCTTCGACACCATCTACGCCGAGGGGCAGCGCCGCTACGTCGAGTCCCTCTCCGCCTACGCCCGGCAGTTCCTGGAGCAGATGGAGAAGCCGGACGTGGACCTGATCGAGGGGCTCTCCCCGGCCATCTCGATCGAGCAGAAGACCACCAGCAAGAACCCCCGCTCCACGGTCGCCACCACCACCGAGATCTACGACTACCTCCGCCTCCTGTACGCGCGCGTCGGGAAGCCCTTCTGCTACCAGTGCGGGAAGCCGATCGCCTCCCAGACGGTCCAGCAGATCGTGGACCAGGTCCTGGCCCTGCCGGCCGGGAGCCGGATCCAGATCCTGGCGCCGGTCGTCCGGGGGCGGAAGGGGGAGTACCGGCACATCTTCGCCCAGATGCGGAAGGAGGGCTTCGTCCGGGCCCGGGTGGACGGGACCCTCCGGGAACTCGAGCAGCCGATCGAACTCGACAAACAGAAGAAACACACCATCGAGGTGGTGGTGGACCGCCTGGTGGTGAAGCCGGACGTGGCCCGGCGGCTGGCCGACTCCCTGGAGATCGCGACCCGGCTGGCGGAGGGGATCGTCACCGTCAGCGTCGCGGACGGGCCCGAGCTCACCTTCTCGGAGAAGCTGGCCTGCATCACCTGCGGCGTCTCCTACCCCGAGATCTCGCCCCGGGTCTTCTCCTTCAACAACCCCCATGGGGCCTGCCCGGCCTGCGGCGGGCTCGGGACCCAGGTGGACGGCCGGTCCGACGCGGCGCTGGCCTCCGCGGAGGGGGAGTTCCTGGGCTCGAGCGCCCGGTACCTGGACCGACGCTACAAGGAGACCTCCTCGTCCCGGGTCCGGGAGGCGATCGAGGAGTACGTGGAGCGGCTCTACAGCATCCGGCCGTGCAAGGCCTGCGGGGGGGCCCGCCTGCGGAAGGAGTCGCTGGCCATCAAGGTGGCGGGCCTGAACATCGCCGAGGTGACCCGGATGTCGGTCAAGGCGGGGCTGGCCTTCTTCGAGGGCTTGCGCCTCTCGGAGAAAGACCAGGAGATCGCCCGCCGGATCCTGAAGGAGATCCGGGAGCGGCTGGGATTCCTAGTGAACGTGGGGCTGGAGTACCTGACGCTGGACCGGACCGCCGCCACCCTCGCGGGCGGGGAGGGGCAGCGGATCCGCCTGGCGACCCAGATCGGCTCCAGCCTGGTGGGCGTCCTCTACATCCTGGACGAGCCGAGCATCGGGCTCCACCAGCGGGACAACGTCCGCCTGCTGAGCACCCTGAAGCGTCTGCGGGACCTGGGGAACACGGTCCTGGTGGTGGAGCACGACGAGGAGACCATCCGCTCTGCCGACCACGTCATTGACCTGGGCCCGGGGGCGGGGGTGAGCGGCGGCCAGGTGGTGGTGGCGGGCCCCCCCGAGGCCGTCATGGCCAGCCCCCACTCCCTCACCGGGCGCTACCTGGCCCGGGAGCTTCAGGTCCCCATTCCGGCCCGCCGCCGCCCCCACACCGGTCTCTACCTCACCATCGTGGGGGCCCGCGAGCACAACCTGAAAGGGATTGACGTGGAGAT
>JAKEHP010000468.1 GCA_022614955.1 Candidatus Methylomirabilota bacterium | reverse complement strand
GGCGTGGGTCTCGATCGCGAGGAAGTCGCGAGTTGCCGCTCCGTGCTCCCGGGCGTGCGCTTCGCCTGCGACGCGTACGTGGAGCTGGTCCGGGAGCGGGGCCTGGTGGAGGCCGTGGCCTCCTCCCTGACCGAGCTCTTCGCCCCGGATCTCATCTTCCGGCGCGCCGCGGCGTGGGAGGAGCAGTACCCGTGGGTGGACCGCGATGCCCTGGAGTATTTTCGGAGCCGGGTCCCCCGCGCCCGGCGGGACTCCGAGGAGGCCCTCGACTTCGTGATCCGGTCGGCAACGACGGGAGAGCTCCAGGAGCGGTGCGTCGCCGCCCTCATCCGAAAGTGCGAAATCCTCTGGGCCCTCCTGGACGCGGTCTACGCCGCCTACGTCGCCGCCGGCGTGGCGCCTTCCGGAGTCGGCCTGAGATGACCCTCTCTCCCGCGAGCCGACCTAAGCTCGCCCCCAAGGCCCGGCTTCGGTGGGACAAGCGGGAGGCGAAGTATTTTCTGCTGTACCCCGAACGGGGTCTCCTGCTCAACGCGACGGGCGCCGACATCCTTCAGCTCTGCACCGGGGAGCACACGGTGGCGGGAATTGTGGGTCAACTCGCGGCGAAATACCCTGCGCAGGCCCGGGAGGAGATCGAGCGGGAGGTCATGGCATTTCTCGCGCAGATCGCGTCTCGTGGCCTGCTGGACGTCGAGGGCTAGATGGAGTACCGCCCGTACACCCTCATCGCGGAGCTGACCTACCGCTGCCCGCTCCGTTGCCCGTACTGCTACAACCCTGTCGAGTACACCCGCCATGCCGGCGAGCTCACCACCGAGGAGTGGCTGCGCGTGTTCGAAGAGGGCGAGGCCCTCGGCGTCGTCCAGCTCCACCTGACGGGTGGCGAGCCACTTGTGCGCAAGGACCTGGAGGCCCTCGTGGAGGGTGCCCGCCGGCTCGGCCTCTACACGAACCTGATCACCAGCGGGGTTCCCCTCGCGCGCGACCGGCTTCGTGCGCTTCGGGACGCCGGGCTGGACAATGTTCAACTGAGCGTGCAGGACGTGGAGGAAGAGCGCTCGGACCGGATCGCCGGATACCAGGCGTTCCGGGCCAAAATGGAAGTGGCCCAGTGGGTCAAGGCCGAGGGGCTTCCGCTGACCCTCAACGTGGTCCTTCACCGGAGCAATCTGGACCGGGTGAAAGAGGTCGTGGTCCTGGCCGAACGGCTCAGCGTGGACCGCTTGGAGCTGGCAAACACCCAGTACCACGGCTGGGCGCTCAAGAACCGGGACCAGCTCCTGCCCACCCAGGCCCAGCTCGAGCGGGCGTGGGACGTTGCTGAGGCGGCCAGGGTCCGTCTGGCCGGCCGGATGGAGATCGCCTACGTGACGCCGGATTACTATTCAAAGTGGCCCAAGGCGTGCATGGAGGGGTGGGGGCGGCGATTCATCAATATCATCCCGGACGGATTGGTCCTTCCGTGCCACGCGGCCCACACGATCACCGGCCTCCGGTTCGAGAACGTCCGCGACCTCCCGCTGGACGAGATTTGGCACCACTCCGAGAGCTTCAACCTCTTCCGGGGTGAGTCGTGGATGCCGGAGCCGTGCAGGAGCTGCCCGCGCCGTAGCATCGACTTCGGGGGGTGCCGGTGCCAGGCCTTCCACCTGACCGGGAACGCCGCGGCCACCGATCCTGCCTGCTCCCTGTCTCCTGACCACCACCTGATCGAGGCGGCCCGGGCCCGCGCGGGCGAACCGGGTGACCGACCCGCCTTCGCCTACAGGGGCCCGATCCACCCAGCCCACCCGAGAGGGCTATGAGACGGGCTGCCCTCGTCTCCTGGGGGCTCCGGATGGATGCTGCCTTCTTCATCCTCCTGGGGATGGTAGTGGTCGCTGCGGGCATTGGACTGCTCAGAGACCCGGCCCTTCCGCTGAGGGGGCTCTTCGCGAGCGGGAAGCTTCTCAGAAGCGTTTGGGTGGAGCTCTGCTTCGGCTTCATTCTGGCCGGACTCCTCGAGGTGCTGATCCCCCAGCCGACCCTCTCGAGGTGGCTCGGTGCCGAGAACGTCCGGCAGGGGGTCCTCGCGGGGTGGGCGGCCGGCCTGCTGATCCCGGGGGGGCCGTATGTGGTCTTCCCCATTGTGGCCGATCTGTACCGAAACGGCGCCGCGGCGGGGCCGCTGATCACGCTCATGAGTGCCAAGATGCTGGTGAGCCCCATCCGGACCCTGACCTACGAGGCCCCCCTGCTGGGGTGGCCCCTGACCCTGGCGCGCCTCCTTCCGGCCCTCGTTCTTCCCCCGATCCTCGGCCTGGTCGGCCACTGGCTGTTTGAGGTTCTGCGCCACGACTGAGCACACGACTTCCGGCCTTGACATTGCTGGGGGCCCGTCCTAGGATGGTTCCCCTTCTAGAGAGGAGGTGAGCACCATGGCATGGGAGACGCCGGCTTTTGTCGAGATCAAGATGGACGCGGAGATCAACGCCTACCAGGACGACTCTGACGGGATCTGAGAACGCCATGTGCCGGAGAGGATGTTCCATCGCCCTCCTGGATTGATCCCCGACGACAATCCGGTACCCGTTTTCTCTGGCTTTAGGGGCGCCTTTTCAAAAAGCAAATCACGGCGGCGGCGAAGCGAGAGCCCTCTCGAGCGAGCCTCAGCGTGTGGAATCCCGACCGATGGCTGGTCCTTTTCAGGATCGTCGTCGGGGTCTGGTTTCTCAAGGCGGCCTGGACAAAGCTGACGCTGGCCTTTCTGGGGGGGCTGATCCCGTACCCTGGCGTTTCCCCCCGCTTCCTCGGCTTTCATCCAAAGCGCGTCGCTGAGTTCGCGGCCGGTAATCCGGTCGGGTGGTACAAGGAGTTCCTCGAAGGGACCGTCCTCCCCAACGCCAAGCTTTTCGCAATCCTCCAGGCCTACGGGGAGGTGTGCGTCGGGGTTGGACTGGTGCTGGGGCTCTTCACAGGGGCCTCCGCCCTGGTCGGCCTCATCCTCAGCCTCAACTACGGTCTCGCCACCCAGTGGATGAGCTTTGGTCAGCAGGGTTTCCACGCGCTCCTCGTCACCTCCATGGTCATTTTCCTCGGATGCCGGGCGGGCCGCCTCTGGGGATTGGACGGATGGATTCTCTCCCGGGTCGGGGCGCCACGGCCCCGCTGGCTCTCGCTCTTCCTCTAGCCGCGAGCGCGCTGGGCCGGCGCACGTTCGTCAAGGGGTTGGCTCTTCTCCCCGGGGTCTTCCTCCCCCGGGCCGCGGCGGCCGAGGTGACCTTTC
>JAKEHP010000467.1 GCA_022614955.1 Candidatus Methylomirabilota bacterium | reverse complement strand
CGGGCCTTCTACTTTTGTTACTTCGCGGCGATCGGCGTCACCGAGCCCTTCCTCCCGGTCTTCTTCCGGGACCGGGGCCTCTCCCCTGCGGCGATCGGCGGCCTCCTGGCGCTCCTGCCGGCGATCCAGGCCACGGTCCCCTTCGCCTTCACTGCCCTGGCGGAAGCGCGGGGGATCTCCCGGCGGCTCTTCCGGGTGGCCGCCACTGGGACGGTCCTGGCCTTCGCCCTGTTCGCCCTGCCGGGGTCCACCTGGGTTCTGGCCCTGGTGATGGCGGGATACGCCGCTATCAAGAGTCCCCTCATCCCCTTCGCCAATGCCATGGCCTTCGCGATGCTGGCGGGGGAGCGGGAGCGTTTCGGGCGCCTCAGGGTCTTCGGGTCCCTCGGCTACATCGCCGCCGCCCTGGCCGTCGGCTTCGCCCTGGAGGCGGCGGGTGCCGGGGTCATCCTGCTGGGAGGGACGGTTGCCCTGCTGGCAGCCGCAGCCGTCGCCGCCGGCCCCCTGCCGGAGCCGACCCTCCGGGGTGCTCGCCTGAAGGAAGCCTGGGCGGAGTTGGTGCGGAATCGAGCCCTCTGCTGGTTCCTGGTGGCGTCCCTCCTGGTCCGCGTGAGCAGCGGGACCCATATTACGTTTTTCACGCTGTACCTCCGAGAGTTGGGGATCGGTGAGGGGCTGGCGGGGGTGGCCTGGGCGGTCGGGGTGGCGGCCGAGGTGGCCGTCATGCTGGCGTGGCCGCTCCTCCTCCGGCGGATCCCTCTCCGCCTCCTGCTGGCCCTCGGCTTCGGGGCGACCGCTGTTCGCTGGGTGGCGGTGACGCTCACGGCCAGCCCGGCGCTGCTCATCGTGATCCAGAGCCTGCACGGCCTGACGTTCGGCGTCACCTACCTGGCCTCCGTCCACCTGATGGACAGCGAGGCTCCCCCGGCCCTGCGGGCGAGCGGGCAGGCCCTCTACGCCGCCGTCACCTTCGGGCTGGCGGGCCTCCTGGGCAATGGCCTCGCCGGGCTGTTGGCGGAGCGCCTGGCCCTGGCAACCCTCTTCCGCCTGAGCGGCCTCGTGGCCCTGCTCGGGACGGCCCTGTTCCTCGTGACGGTGCGGGTCCCGGCCGCCGCCGCGACGCCGGCTCCCGCCAAGCACCCCTGAACGGAGGTTGAGGATGATCCGTGCGCAGGCGTGGGCCCTTCTGCGGGAGTACACCCAGGGCGAGAGCCTGATCCGCCACGCCCTCGCGGTGGAGGCGGCGATGCGGGCGTACGCCCGGCGGTTCGGCGCGGACGAGGAGCTCTGGGGGGCCGTCGGGCTCCTGCACGACTTCGACTACGAGAAGTGGCCGGATCCGAAGGACCATCCCACCCGGGGGGCCGAGATCCTGCGGGCCCGGGGGGCGCCCGAGGAGCTGGTCACGGCTATCCTCTCCCACGCCGAGTACCTGGGGATCCCCCGGACGACCCCGCTGATGAAGACCCTCTTCGCCGTGGACGAGCTGTGCGGCTTCCTCACGGCCGCGGCCCTCATCCGGCCCGGCAAGAGCATCCTGGACCTGGAGGGCGCCTCGGTGAAGAAGCGGATGAAGGACAAGGCCTTCGCCCGGAACGTGAAGCGGGAGGACATCGTGCAGGGAACGGAGGAGCTGGGGGTCCCGCTGGAGGAGCACATCCAGTTTGTCATTGAGGCGATGCGGGGCATCGCCGACGAGCTGGGGTTGCGGGGAAACACGGGGGCGGCGGGGGAAAGCCCCCGGGGCGCGGGGGCCGGGTAGTGCCGGGCCAACTGACGTCGCCTTGTATCTTACTCCCAGTGCTACCCGTAGTAGAATGCGGCCCCAAACGGGACGTGATAGACCGATTCGCCTCCGGTCGCCGCAGACCGTACGT
>JAKEHP010000466.1 GCA_022614955.1 Candidatus Methylomirabilota bacterium | reverse complement strand
TACGCCACCTCCCAGGCCGGCCTCTCGCTGGCGCTGGGGGCCTTCCTGGCCGGCCTGGTCATCTCCGAGTCCGAGTTCAGTACCCAGGCCCTGACCGAGATGCTTCCGTTCCGGGACTCCTTCAACAGCCTCTTCTTCATCTCCATCGGGATGCTGCTGGATCTTCGCTTCGTCCTCGGCCACCCCTTCACGGTTCTGGGGCTCACGGCGGCCGTCCTCCTGGGGAAGGCGCTCCTGGGGAGCGGGAGTGTCCTCCTCCTGGGGTATCCCGCCCGGACCGCCATCCTGGGGGGGCTCGCCCTGGCCCAGGTGGGGGAGTTCTCCTTCGTCCTCTCCAAGGCGGGGCAGGGGCTCGGGCTCCTCACCGGGTGGGGGAGCCAGGCGTTCCTCTCCGCCTCGGTCCTGACCCTGCTCCTGGCCCCGTTCCTCATCCAGGCGGGGCCCCGCCTGGCTGACCGGCTGCGGCGGGTGGAGCGCCTGGAGCGGTGGTTCCCGGGGCGCCGCTTCGCGGCCCTCACCCCGGACCACCTGGCCCTCAAGGATCACGTCATCATCGTCGGGTTCGGCCTGAACGGCCGCCACCTGGCGCGCGTCCTGAAGCAGGTGGGGATCCCCTACGCCATCCTGGAGATGAACGGGGAGACGGTCCGGCGGATGCGGAAGCAGGGGGAGCCAATTTACTTCGGGGATGTCACCTCGGTGGAGGTCTTGGAGCACCTGGGGGTCTCGCGGGCGCGGCTCCTGACGGTGGCCATCTCCGACCCGACCTCGGTGCAGCGGGCCGTCCGGCTGGCTCGGGAGGCCAACCCGAAGCTGTACATCGTGGCCCGGACCCGCTACGCCGTCCAGGTGGACGATCTGTACCGGCTGGGGGCGGACGAGGTCATCTCGGAGGATTTCGAGACCTCCATCGAGATCTTCGCCCGGGTGCTGCGGCGCTACCAGGTCCCGCGGAACGTCATCGGGGAGCAGATCAACCAGATCCGGCGGGAGCGCTACGAGATGCTCCGGGACGTGGCCGTCCCGGCCCAGAGCCTGGGGAGCCTGGCCGGGGCCCTCGGGGCGGTCGGGGTGGAGTCCTTCCGGCTCCGGGCCGACTCCCCTGCCGTGGGCCGGAGCCTCCGGGACCTGGATCTTCGGATCCGGACGGGGGTGACGGTCATCGCCGTCATCCGTGAGGGGGAGGTCCGGAGCAGCCCGGATCCCGCGGCACCCCTGGGCCCCGGGGACAGCCTGGTCTGCATTGGGGCGGCGGCG
>JAKEHP010000465.1 GCA_022614955.1 Candidatus Methylomirabilota bacterium | reverse complement strand
GAGCGGAGTAGGCCCAGGGTGTAGGGGTGCCGGGGGTCGTGGTAGATCTGCCGGGCGGTCCCCCGCTCGATGATCTTGCCCGCGTACATCACGTTCACGCGATCGGCATAGCGGGCCACGACACCCAGGTTATGCGTGATAACGAGCATGGCCACGCCAAGGCGCTGGCTGAGGTCCTTCAGGAGCTCCAGGATCTGGGCCTGGATGGTCACGTCGAGCGCCGTGGTCGGCTCATCGGCCAGGATGAGCTTCGGGCGGCAGGAGAGGGCCATGGCGATCATCATCCGCTGGCGCATGCCGCCGCTGAACTGGTGGGGGTACTGGGAGAACCGCCGCTCGGCGTCGGGGATGCCCACCAGCCCGAGGAGCTCGGCCGCCCGCCGCTCGGCGTCGGTCTTCCCCATGCCCAGGTGCACCTCGAGCGCCTCCGTGAGCTGGCGGCCGATGGTGAGCACGGGGTTCAGGGACGTCATGGGCTCCTGGAAGACCATGGCGATCTCCCTGCCCCGGACCCGCCGCATCCCTTCGTCGTCCAGCGCCAGGAGGTCCCGACCCGCGAAGAGGACCTGCCCCCCCACGATGCGGCCCGGCGGGCTCGGGATCAGCCGCATGATGGAGAGGGCGCTGACAGACTTCCCGCACCCGCTCTCCCCCACCAGGGCGACGATCTCGCCTTCCCGGACGTCGTAGGAGACGCCGTCCACCGCGCGGAGTACCCCTTCGGGGCTGGCAAAGTGCGTCTGGAGATTCTGGACTTCGAGCAGTGACCCCACGGGGGCTCCTCCGTCACCCGCCCGCCGGAGGGCGGCCGTCAGGCATCAGGCGGACGGATGTTCCCGGGACGGGACGGGAGTATAGCACGGGTTTCGCGGGGCTCGCGCCTTGACCCTCCCCCGCGAATCCAGTAGACTTGGCTCGCGTTTCCCACCGATTTCACGGGGTTGGCCGGTCCCGCCGCAAAGACGCACTCCCGAGGGGGGCCCATGGTGCAAGTGTATCTCTTCGCGGCCCTCGTTCTCGCCGTCCTTGTGGCCACCTTCGCGGTGCAGAACGCCATCCCGGTGGCGGTCAAGTTCCTCGCCTGGAACTTCGAGAGCAGCCTGGTCATCGTCATCCTCCTGGCTGCGGGGGTGGGGGCCTTCGCCGCTGCGCTGGTGAGCCTCCCCCAGGCCATCAGGGCCTGGACCCGGCTCCGGCAGCGGGAGGCGGAGGTGGCGCGGCTTCAGGGCCAGGTCCGCCGGCTCGAGGACCGGGTGGCCGCGCAGGCGGAGGCGGCCCGGGACCGGCCGGCCGAGGAGGACCATGCGCCGGTCTAGGCCGGCGGTCCTGGCAGTGTTACTCTTCACAGGCTGCGGCGGGGGCCGCTTCCTGAACGGCGCCTACCTGGACGAGGCAAAGGGGTTCCGGGTCGCCCTCCCGCCGGGCTGGGAGCGGGTCCAGGTGGAGGGGGCCAACCTGGCCCTCCGGCAGCCCGGGGGTGCCGTCACGCTGGCCGTGGCCGCCTCCTGCCCCCCTGTCGAGGAGGCCGAACCGGCCATCTTGACCCGGCATCTCTTCTTCGGCCTGCGGCAGCGGGAACTCCTGCGCCAGGAGCGGGTCAGCGTGGACGGGGCCACGGGGCTCCAGACGGTCCTCAGCGCCCGGGTCGGGGGGACGCCCGTCCTGGTGCAGTCGGTCGTGATTCGACGGGGCAACTGCCTCTACGACCTGCTGGCGGTGGCCCGGCTGGAGGCGGCGGCAGGGGGGGAGGCGGCCTTCGGGGCCTTCCTCCACGGATGGCAGTTCCTGCGGAAAGTCCCATGACGAGTGCGGCCGGCGCGCGGCAGGTGGTGGTGGCGCTGGGGGGCCGGGCAACCCGGCTGGTGGGATACATGGGCGGGGTCTCGGTGCTAGCCGGCCAGACCCTCTACCAGAGCCTCTTCCCCCCCTATCCGCTGCGCCCCCTCCTCCAGCAGATGGACCACATCGGGGTCCGCTCCGGGGCCATCTGTGCCATCGGCGCCGTCTTCACCGGGCTCGTGCTGGCGCTCCAGACGAGCTACGGGTTGGCCCGCTTCGGGGCCAAGGCCTACGTCGGGATCGTGGTCTCCCTCTCCATGGTGCGAGAACTGGGACCGGTCCTGACCGCCCTGCTGGTGGGAGGGCGGGTCGGCTCCGGGATCACCGCGGAGCTGGGCTCCATGAAGGTGACGGAGCAGATTGACGCCATGCGGGCGCTGGGGGCCAACCCCATCAAGAAGCTGGTGGTCCCCCGGGTCCTGACCGCCATGATGGTGCTCCCCCTCCTCACGCTGGTGGCCGACGTCCTGGGGATCCTGGGGGGGATGGTCATCTCGCAG
>JAKEHP010000464.1 GCA_022614955.1 Candidatus Methylomirabilota bacterium | reverse complement strand
CCGGACCGCCGGCCCCAACACGGCCTTCGTGGTGGAGACGGCGCCGCAAGTCCGCCGCCTCCGCTGGGGGACCGGGCGGATGGGGGACGGCGGCCCCTACCGGGAGGTCCGGCTGGCATTCCCGTACGTCATCTGCCTCCTCCTCTTCTTGCGAGAGGATTTCGAGGAGCTTCGCCTCTACTACCGGACGGGCCCCCTCGAGGCCCTGACCGACCCGCTCCTCTGCCCGAACCTGCTCAACGTGCAGGGGGGGGCCGACCTCATGGCCTCCTGTCGGGCCTGCCTCCGGGGGCGGCCCGAGGATCTGAGCAATTACCCGATTGCCGAGCAGGTCCCCCGCCTCCTGGAGTTCTTCTGGGAGACGGGGTTCAACGCGGACGTGAAGGACGACGCGTTCACCCGGAGCCTGTCGCTGGACCCCCGCATCGGGAGCGTGGAGGCCTGGGAGGCGGCCACGGCGGCCGATCCCCTCTTCGTCCTGGAGGTCCCCTGGACCCCGGCCGGGTGCGCCCTGGGGGAGGCCATTGACCGGCTCATCGCGCTCCGCCCCCACCAGGCGGTCCGGCTGGGGGATGCCGCCGCCCTGGGGAACATCCTGTACCGGATCCCCCCACTTCTCCAGGAGGGGTGAGCCGCTCCGGCGGCGCCGGCGCAGGCCCTCCTCGCTGCGGCACGGTAACCCGGCGGAAACCGTTGCGCGGCGAAATGCCATCTGCTATCGTGACCGTGCACATCGTGCTCGATCTCGGAGCCCGGGGCGGTAGACAGTGCTGCAGCGCTGAGATGGAGATCCATCCCATCCCCGCCGGCCTCCTTCCCCCCGTTCGGAGATGCGTCCCGCGGGGGGGCGGGGCCGCCGCCTAGCCCCTTCTGACGGTCTCCCTCGCGGCGAGTCCCTGCAGGGTCGCTACACCCTCCTTTCTGATCGGGAGAAGGATTCGGGCATGGAGCGCCACATCTACCCCTTCTCGGCAATCGTCGGGCAGGACCAGATGCGGAAGGCATTGATCTTCAACGCCATTGATCCCGCCATCGGGGGGGTCCTCATCCGGGGGGAGAAGGGGACGGCGAAGTCCACGGCCGTCCGGGGGTTGGCCGCGGTCCTCCCGCCCCGGGTGGTGGTCCGGGGCTGCCCCTTCTCCTGCAACCCGGGCCAGCCGGAGGGGCTCTGCCCGCAGTGCGCGGCGACCGTCGCCCAGGGGAAGGACCTCGCCCTGACCGAGGGCCCCACCCCGGTCATTGATCTCCCCCTGAACGCCTCCGAGGACCGGGTGGTGGGAACCCTCGATCTCGAGGAGGCCCTCACGGCCGGTCGGAAGACCTTCGCCCCCGGGCTGCTCGCGGCCGCCCACCGGGCCATCCTGTACGTGGACGAGGTGAACCTGCTGGACGATCACCTGACCGACGTCCTCCTCGACGTGGCGGTGACCGGACTCAACGT
>JAKEHP010000463.1 GCA_022614955.1 Candidatus Methylomirabilota bacterium | reverse complement strand
GGGGCCGATCACTGAGATCCGGACCTCGCAGTATAAGAACCAACCGGTCAAGGTGGTTCGGATTGTCCTGGATCTGGCCTCCGCACTCCCATATCAGGTTCAAGCCACAGCCGTTCCCCTCCGCGTTCTGATCGGTGAGGCGACGGGGACACCGCTGATGGCCCAGGCCCCGAAGCCTGAAGAACTCCCGGCCAAGGAGGCGGCGCCAGAGACCCTGCCGCAGGCCCCGGCCCCCTCTCCCGAGCCTGCCATGCCGGCACCGGCTGCGGAGGGGCGGGTGCAAAGCGTCGATTACCGACCCCGGGATGGCAAGGCCGAGATTCTCGTGCGGACGACCGGGCCGGTCACCTTCAACGTATCGGAGGTGGGCACCCCTCCCAGCCTGATTCTGGAGGTGACTGGGGCGGTGATCGATCCGCAGGCGACCAAGGTGCTCGATGTGAGGCAGCTGGCAGGCCCGGTCCTGCGGATTCGGGCAGCCCAGCATCGCCTGGAGCCGGACAAGGCGGTCCGGATTGTGGCCGATTTGAAAGGACAGGTCCGTCACGATGTGGTCCAGACTCCGGAGGGCATTCGACTTGCCGTGGAGGGCGTGCCGACCGTTGCTGCTGCTCCGCCCGCTCCCGCCGCGCCACCCGCTCCCGCCGCTCCTCGGGAGGAGCCCAAGCCCGAGAAGAAACTGACCCCGACTCCGGCGGCTCCCGTTGCTGAGGCGCCCGCCCGCCTCTCCATGGACTTCAAGGATGTGGACATCAATAACCTCTTGCGGATCATCGCCGAGGTGAGCGGGCAGAATATTGTGGCCGGCGAGGATGTCAAGGGGAAGGCCACGGTCCGGCTCGTGGATGTCCCCTGGGACGTGGCCCTCGATAATATCCTCCGGATTAATGGATTTGGTTTCGTCCGGGAGGATAACATCATCCGGGTCGCCAAGATGGACACCATCCGCCGGGACCAGGACCAGCGTCGCAAGGATCAATTAGACGCGATCAGGCTCCAGGAGGAGGCAGCGGTGGAGCCTCTGCAGACCGAGATCCTCCGGGTCAG
>JAKEHP010000462.1 GCA_022614955.1 Candidatus Methylomirabilota bacterium | reverse complement strand
TTGAGCCGGCTGGGGGGCCGGGGCCGCGGCTCCGGCCGGGGGGGCACCGGGACGTTCCGGTGCTTGGCCGGAGGCGCATCCGGTCGGGTTGACCGCGGCACCTGCCGGGCTCCTGGGGCAGCGATCCAACCCATCGAGCACCCCGTCTCCATCTTCGTCGCCGGGGCAGCCGAGGGCGTCCACCGTGGCTCCCCGGGGGGTCTCGGAGCAGCGGTCCAGGCCGTCCGGGATGGCGTCGCCGTCAGAATCGCGGGGGCATCCTCTCGGGTCGACCAGGACCCCGCTGGGAGTATCGGGGCACCGGTCGATCCCGTCGGCGATGTTGTCGCTGTCGGAGTCACGAGGGCAGCCCGACGGGTCCACTGTCGCCCCCACGGCCGAGTTGGCGCACCGGTCCAGGCCGTTAGGAACGCCGTCGGAGTCGCTGTCGGAGGGGCATCCCCGCACGTCCACCTGCGCTCCGAGCGCCGTACCGGGGCACCGGTCCCGGGGGTCCAGGATGCCGTCGCGGTCACTGTCGGGAATCGGCTTGCTCCCCAGCATCAGGCTCAGCCCCAGATTCGCGCCGAAGTTGGTGACGCCGGTCGAGCTGCTCTTGTTCCGGTTGAGGGCTCCCTCTGCCCGGAGCATGACGACCGGGGTCAATCCCACCCGGAAACCCGCCCCGCCCAGGAACGCCCCACTGCTGCCGCAGATGACAGGGCCGCTATTGGAGCAGTCTCCCCCGCTGCCATACCGGGTCGTCCCGCCCCCCGCCTTGAGGTAGAACGAGCTCGAGGCACCAAACGGGATGTTGTACAACAGCGATGCCGCCAGGGTCCGGACGCTGACGCTCTGGGCGCCGGTGCCCTCGGTCTCGGGGCTGGCGAATGAACCTTCCGCCTCGACCGAAAAATTGAGCGGAAGCCAGAGGCCCAGGCGGGCCACCCCTCCCGGCGAGCCCCCGAGGTTGGTGACCGAATCAAACGACTGGTACGCCCCAGCCGCTCCGAGCTCGACCAGGTAACGTCGCTGTTGAGCCGTCCCGGTGGCAGCGACGAAAAGACCGAGAGCCAGGTTGACCAAACCGGACCGGTGCCAGGGGCGGCGATGGTAGGTTCGCATGGATCAAATAGATAGGGCGTGTGGGCGAGGCTGACAAGGAGCCGCGTCACGGTCCCGGTGGCAACCCTTGGCATCTCCCCCTGTCGCCGCTACGATTCGCGGCGGTGCGGGCCAGGGTCTGTCGCTCAGGGAGCCAACGTGCACGTCACGATCGAATACTGCGTCGTCTGAAACTACCAGCCTCGAGCCACCGGTCTGGCGGCTGAGCTGAAGCAGGCCTTCCCTGACGCCGAGGTCCGGCTGCTGCAATCGGCGGGCGGGGTGTTCGAGGTCACCGTGGACGGGAAGCTGGTTTTCTCCAAGAAGGCGCTCCGCCGACATGCGGAGCCGGGGGAAGTCGTCGGGTTGCTCCAGAAGGCGGGGTAGGGACCGTACTCCTCCATGCGCATAGCCCTCTCCACCGGCGGCGGTGACGCGCCGGGCCTCAACGCGGTCATCCGGGCCGTGGTCTTGTCCGCCTACCATCGCGGCTGGAGGACTTACGGGATCCAGCGGGGATACGAGGGCCTGCTCAGCTACAGCGGTGTCGTTCCCCTCGGCCCCGCCCAGGTTCGCGGCATCACCCACCTCGGCGGCACCATTTTGGGCACCACCAACCGGGGTAACCCCTTCCGCTACGTCATGCGGGACGAGAACGGCAAC
>JAKEHP010000461.1 GCA_022614955.1 Candidatus Methylomirabilota bacterium | reverse complement strand
GCATCCCCGCAGCCTTCCGGGAGAAGATCTTCGACAAGTTCGCCCAGGCGGAGGTCGGAGCCCAGGGGGGGCGGCGGGGGACGGGCCTCGGGCTCACCCTCTGCCGGCTGGCGGTGGAGGCCCACGACGGGCGGATCTGGGTGGAGAGCACGGAGGGCCAGGGGAGTTGCTTCTTCGTCGCCCTCCCCGGCGCCGGCGAGGAGGCCTATGGCTGAGCGGCCGGCCACCATCCTGATGGTGGACGACGAGGTCCAGAACCTGGACCTCCTGGAGGCTCTCCTGCTGCCCCAGGGCTACCGGCTCCTCCGGGCGGGGAGCGGCGAGGAGGCCTTGGTCGCGGTCACGGCCGAGCGGCCCGACCTCGTCCTGTTGGATGTCATGATGCCGCGGCTGGACGGCTTCGAGGTCTGCCGCCGGCTGAAGGCGGACGCCCCCACCCGCTTCATCCCGGTGGTGATGGTCACCTCGCTCCGGGACGTGGAGGACCGGATCCGGGGCATCGAGGTGGGGGCGGACGACTTTCTCAGCAAGCCGGTGAACCGGCACGAGCTGGTGACCCGGGTGCGCGCCAGCCTCCGCCTGGGCTACTACCGCCACCTGGCGGAGGAGCGGGCTCACTTCGACGCCGTGGTGGCGGGGCTGCGGGACGGCATCGTCGTGTGTGACGCGGCCCTCCGGATTACCTCCTGCAACAGGGCCGCCCTGGCCCTCCTGAACCTTCCCCCCGACCGGTGGGCCGGAGGGGACCTCCTCGGACACCTGGCCGGGGAGTTCCGGAGCACGATCCCGCTGCCCGGCCTCCGGGAGGGGCGGGACCGGAGCGTGGAGTTCGAGCTGAGCCGCCCGGGGGAAGCCTTTCCCCTCACCCTGGCGGCCCAGCTCACCCGGACGTTCGGCCCCGATGGGACGCCGGAGACGATGGCGCTGGTGGTGCGGGACGTGACCGAGCAGCGCCGGGAGGAGCGTCTGAAGGGCGACTTTCTGTCCCTGATGTCCCACAAGTTC
>JAKEHP010000069.1 GCA_022614955.1 Candidatus Methylomirabilota bacterium | reverse complement strand
GGAGCTCTGCCCCCCAAGATCCTGGTGCTGGATGTGGAGACCCAGCGGAGCGCCGAGGAGGTGGGAGGCTGGGAGCACCGGGACCGGATGGGGCTGGCGGTCGCGGTCACGCACGACCTCGCGGCCGGGCTGAGCCGCGTCTACCTGGAGCGGGATGCGCCCGCCCTGATGGCCGACCTGGCCTCGGCCGACCTGGTGGTGGGGTTCAACCTCCGCCGGTTCGACTACGGGGTCCTGCAGCCATACGCCTCGCTCGACTTGAACGCCCTCCCCACACTCGACATGCTGGAGCAGATCCACAGTCGGCTCGGCTTTCGCCTCAACCTGAGCCACCTGGCCGAAGCAACCCTGCAGACGGCGAAGACGGCAGACGGCCTGCAGAGCCTGGCCTGGTGGAAGGAGGGGGAGGCCCAGAAGGTCATCGCCTACTGCACCGCCGACGTGGAGCTCACCGCCTCCCTCTACCGGTTCGGGCGGGACCACGGGTACCTTCTCTACCGCGACCGGGAGGGGCGGGCCGTCCGGGTCCCCGTGGAGTTCGGCGAAAAATCTGCTTCCAACCCCCGAGCGGGCGGGCTATAATTCCGACACTTTTCTTTTTCTCCCCCCCGGCCGCAGCGACCGAGGAGGCCTCATCCATGAAATACGCGGCGGTGAAGCGCGCCTATGACGTCATCTCCCCCGCCTACGATTTCCTCTTCGACCGGATCTTCCACGCCGGGCGCGTCGCGGCGGTCTCGCACATGCGCATCACGCCGGGCCAGCGGGTTCTGGAGATCGGGATCGGGACCGGGCTGAACCTCCCCCTCTACCCCCGCCACTGCCACCTGGTGGGGATTGACCTGTCGCGGCAGATGCTGCGGAAGGCCCAGGAGCGGGTGGAGCACCTGAGCCTGGCGAACGTGACCCTCCTCATGATGGATGCCACGCGCCTCACCTTCGCCGACGATGCCTTCGACCACGTCCTGGCCACCTACGTGATCAGCGCGGTCCCCGACCCGGTCCAGGTTCTCCGGGAGGCCCGCCGGGTCTGCCGCCCCGGCGGCACCATTGTCATGCTGAACCACTTCAAGAGCGAGAACCCCGTCCTGGGCGCGTTCGAGGAGTTGGTGGCCCCCCTCACAACTAAGCTGGGACTCTTCAAGCCCGACCTGGCCTTGACCCCGCTCCTCGAGCATGCCGGGCTCATCCCGGACCAGGTCCAGCGCGTCAACGCGCTGAACGGGTGGCGTCTGGTCCGGTGCATCAACCGAGAGTAACGGCCGCCGGCCGCGGGGGCATCAGCGCACCGCCTCCCCGGCGCCGACCGGGAGCAGCTCCATGACGCCCCGCGGCTTCCTCCACGGCTGTCTCGCCGCCGCCCTCGCCGGCCTCCTGTACGCCTTCCCTCCGGCCCCGGCCTCACCCCAGAACGCGAGTCCGGCTCCCCAGGAAATGGAGGTTCTCGGGGTCGCCACCGACCAGCAGTCCGGCCAGCCGATGGTCCTGCTCCGGGGCAAGACTGACCGGCGGGCCCTCACCTTGGTGATTGACCCGTCGGCAGCCCTCGGGATCGCCCTGCCGCTGCAGGGGGTCACGCCTCCACGGCCGTACACGCACGACCTGCTCCTCACGGTCATCCGGAGAGCCGGCTACGCCATCGAGAAGGTGGTCATCACCGATTTGAAGGAGAACACCTACTTCGCCACGCTCACCCTCCGACGGGGAACCGAGCGGCTCGAGATTGACTCCCGCCCCAGCGATGCCATCGCGGTGGCGCTGCGCGCCGGGGCCCCCATCCTGGCGGCGGAAGCCGCCCTGAAGGCTCCCCCGGAGGAGAAGAGTCCCTGAGGGCTTCCCCCCGCCCCGCCCACCGCGTCCTCCTCCTGACCGGCGCTCCCGCCGTGGGCAAGACCACGCTCCTCCGACGCCTGCTGGCGGACCTCCCGGTTCCCCGAGGCGGCTTCCTCACGGCCGAGATCCGCGAGGGCGGAGAGCGCCTGGGCTTCACCCTCGAGACCCTCGACGGCCGCAAGGGCGTGCTGGCCCACCGCCGCTTCCCGGGGCCGCCGCGCGTCGGCGCGTACGGCGTGGACCTCGCCGTGCTGGACGGTCTGGGGGCGGCCGCCCTGGAGGCCGCGGTCGCCGCCGGTTCCCTGACGATCATTGACGAGATCGGGAAGATGGAGTGCGCCTCCCCGCGCTTTGTGGCCGCCTTGGAGGCAGCGCTCAGCGCGGGGGTCCCCCTCCTGGCCACGGTCATGCTCCGCCCCCACCCCGTGGCGGATCGGCTGAAGGCCCACCCTTTAGCCCGCTGCCTCACCATGACCCGCACAAACCGAGAGGCCTGCTTCGCCGAGGCCACCACCCTGCTGCGCAGGCTCACCGGCGACCTGCCCCTTTCCAGTTGACGGCCTGAGTCACCGTCGGGTAGCCTACCGGCTGTTCCGCAAACGACCGGGGGGTATCATGCCGCCCAAGTACTTCACCATCGGTGAAGCCAACGCGCTCCTTCCCACCCTCCGGCCAATCCTCCACACGATCGCCGGGAAGCGCCGGGAGCTGCAGGCGAAGCGAGAGGCGTTAGCCATCTTCCGCCACCAGGCCGCCGGCAATGGTCACCACCTGGCCTCCCCCGACTTCCTCGCCCTCCGGAAGGAGGCGGACTTCATCGGGGAGGAGCTGCAGGCCGAGATCCAGAAGGTGCACGACCTGGGCTGCCAGCTGAAGGACCTGGATTTGCTCCTGGTGGACTTCCCGGCCCTCAGGGCGGGGCGGGAAATCCTCCTCTGCTGGAAGGCGGACGAGGACCGGATCGCCTTTTGGCACGGGACCGAGGAAGGGTTCGCGGGGCGCAAGCCGCTGGAGGAGTCCGGCTGAGGCCCGGGGGGAGCCATGGCTGATGACGCCATCCTCGCCCGCCTGATCCGCCGGGTGGACCGCTCCCCCTTCTGGAAGTTCCTGGGAATGGAGCTCGCCTCCGCGGAGGAGGGCGTCGCCCGCGTCCGGCTGGCGTTACGGCCGGACCTGAAGAACTCCGTCGGCATCATGCACGGCGGGGTCATTGGCGCCCTGGTGGACTCGGCCGGGGGCCTCGCCCTCCTGACCACGGGGGTGGACGGGCCCATCCCCACCGTGGAGTACAGCCTGCACTTCCTGGCTCCCGTGGAGGGGGGCGTCGTCACCGCCGAGGGCCGGCTGTTGCGCCGGGGGCGCCGGATTGCCGTCTCCGAGGTGACTGTCACCGACGAGGCGGGACGCCTCATCGCCAAGGGGCTGGTGACCAACCTGGTCGCCGAATGAGGCAGGACCATCGCCCCGAGGAGCCGCGATGATCACCTACCGGCATCACATCTTCGTGTGCATGAACGCCCGCCCGCCTGGCCACCCCAAGGGGGACTGCACGAGCAAGGGGGGCCGCGACACCATGGCCGCCTTCCAGGAGGAGATGGAGAAGCGGGGGCTGTGGGAGAAGGTGGGACTGAACGGATGCACCTGTCTTGGGCCTTGCCAGCTCGGCCCGACGGTGGTGGTCTATCCCGAGGGCGTCTGGTACGGGAAGGTGGGCCCGGCCGATGTCGCTGAGATCATGGAGAAGCACATCCTGGGCGGGAAGCCGGTGGAGCGACTCTTCCTGAAAACCCTCTTCGACCAGAGTCTCGCGGGCGGCCCACCCGGCTAGGTCGCCCGCAGGATCAGCAGATAGCCGCCCGCTTGCGTCCCCTCAGGGGGAACCCGGTGCAGGACCGCCGTGAGCGGGTGGGTCACGCCCCGCAGGCCGAGGTGGCAGGGTTTTGCTCCCTCGTCCTTGCCGAGGGCCTCCAGCGCCTCCCGGGCTCTCTTCCGGTCCGCCTCCGGGAGGAGATCCACGAGGGTCTTCCCCACTGCCTCCGCCTCCGCGATCCCCAGGTACGTCTCCGCCGACGGGTTGAGGAAGGTGACCGCGCCGCCAGCGTCGGCCTCCACCACCCCCTCTTCCAGGTGCCGGAGGAGGTGCTCGTGGTGGCGCTTGACGGCCATGAGCTCTGTGACCACCTGCCGGGGCCGGAACCCCTCGTAGCCGAAGACCACGTCCGCCGGCTCCGCCTCCTGCCGCGGGGCCGCGAGCGCCCTCAGGGCCTTGAGGAGGTTCTCGGCCACCACTGGCAGCGGCCCCTTGGCCACGTAGGCCTGGGCGTCCAGGCCGGCCATCTCCCCCAGATCCCGCGCCGACAGGCCCGAGAAGATGATCACCGGGATGTGCTTCAGGCGGCTGTCCTGGCGCAGGTAGCGGCAGAGACGACCGCCGTCCACCTTGGGCATGATGAGATCCAGAACGAGCACGTCGGGCGGCTCGCGGCGTAACGCGCGGAGCCCCTCCAGGCCGTCATAGGCCTTCCGGACCAGATACCCGGCCTCGGCCAGGATATCCCCCACCGCCTCGACCACGAACCGGTCGTTGTCCACGATCAGCACCCGCAGGCGTTTCATCGCTACCCCCGTCCCTCGCCCGCCGCCTTGAGCAGCGTCGCCATGACCTGCTCGAGGCGCTGCCCCAGCGCGGACGACCCCTTGTCCACCCCCTTGTGCAGGAAGAGGGCGGGCGCACACTTGCCCAGGAGCGCCTTCATCGCCTCGTCAATCGGGCTCCCCGACACGAAGAGGATGGGGGCGGCCGGGGAGATTCCCAGCCCCTTCTCCAGCGCCCGGTAGGCCATCCCGGTGGCGGGCCCGTTCAGTGGGGTCATCATCACATCCAGGATCACCAGCTTCACGGGGAGGCGGTCGTGGAAGCGGGTCGCGGCTCGGGAGAGCAGCTCGGCGCCGCCGGCGCAGATCTCCACGGTCGCCGCAAGCCTCCGCTCCAGCAGGACATCCCGGAGGAGCGTCCGGTAGAACCGGTTGTCGTCGGCCACCAGGACGCACTCCAGCCGCTCCGGGGTGAGCTGGGCGGCCGAGACCAGCGGGAGGCCGCAGGCGGAGCAGCGAACCTCGGACCCCACCTCGGCCGGGACGGTGTAGGTGTAGACCTCCTCGTTGCACGAGGGGCAGAAGCGGAAGGAGTGCCTAGGAGGATTCGACGAGGCCATGCGCTTCCCCCGGCCCCCCAGGGGGAGAAAGGTAACAGGGACACCAGATGCGTTCCACCCCTGCGGGCGGCGGAAGTTGCGCCTCCCGGGGGGAGCCGGCACTCAGCGGTCTTTCCGGCGGCGGCTGCCCATGGCGAGCCCGACCGTGCTGATGAGCTTGGCCGGGTCCAAGGACTTGGTGATGGTCCACTCGGCCCCAGCATGGAAGGCCCTGGCGTTCAACTTCTCAGTCTCCAGGGCGGTCAGCATCATGACGGCGATGTCCCTGGTGGCCTTGTCCTGTTTCAGCCGGCGACAGGTCTCGTAGCCGTCGATGCCGGACATCATCACGTCCAGGATGATCACGTCGGGGTGCTCCCGGCGGGCCTGCTCGATCCCCTCGATGCCGTTTTTCGCCGTGAAGACCTCGAAGCCGCTGGCTTCCAGCGTGTCCCGGATCACCGTGCGGATGAAGGCCTCGTCGTCAATGATCAGCACCCGCCCCCGCGGCCCCTCTGCGGGGGCAGTCCCCGCCGCCTCGCCGACCGCGGGCGCCGGGGCGGAAGCTGCAGCCGAGGGAGCGGCGGCGAGCGAGGGCTTCGCTGCCGCGACAGGGGCGGGGGGCCGGACCTGGACGGGCGCTGCCGCGGGTGGGGCGGGCCGGCCCGCCGGCTTCGGGGCCGCCAAGAGGAGCTGGACCTGCTCGCGGAGCCGGTCCAGCGCCTGGCCGAAGGTGGTGATGAAGTGCACCACCTCCCCCTCCAGCCGCTCCAGCTCGGCCGCTACGGTCTGTAGCTCCTGCCTCCACTCCTTGGGCGGGGTCTCGCTCATCGCCTCGCCGGTCCTAGAGATTTACCTGGCGCACTACTCCACCGCCTTGAGCAGCAAGAAACGCGCCAGGGGCACGAGGGGCCTCCGGGGGGCTTTTTGATTGAAAACGGGGGAGTCCATCCTTAGAATACATCCGCCGTTGTCCCGCCGCGGGAGAGCCCATGGCCGCCGATGTCCTCCTGGTGGAGGTGGCGGAGGGTATCGCCACCCTCACCATCAACCGCCCCGAGGTTCTGAACGCCCTCGACGACGCAGTCAAAGGCCGTCTGGATGAGACCTTCGCCGCGGTCGAGCAGGACCCAGCGGTCGGAGCCGTCATCCTCACGGGGGCGGGGGACCGGGCCTTCGTGAGCGGAGCCGACATCCGGGCGCTCGCGGCGAAGGGCCCCCAGCACCGACTGGCCCACGGTCTCGCCGAGACGTTCTGGGCCCTGGAGCACCTCCCCAAGCCGACCATCGCCGCCGTGAACGGCTTCGCGCTGGGGGGCGGCTGCGAGCTGGCCCTCGCGTGCGACCTCCGGATCGCCAGCGAGCGGGCCCGCTTCGGCCAGCCGGAGGTGAACCTGGGGATCCTGCCGGGGGCCGGGGGAACGCAGCGCCTGGCCCGCCTGGTGGGGGTCGGAAAGGCGAAGGAACTCATCTTCACCGGGGCGATCATTGACGCCGCTGAGGCCAAGACCATCGGTCTCGTCAACCAGGTGGTCCCTCACGCGGAGCTGCTGTCGCGGGCGAGGGAGCTGGCCCGCCTCATCCTGAGCAAGGGGCCGCTGGCGGTCCGACTGGCCAAGGCGGCCATCAACGTGGGGATGGCGGACGGCATCCTCCCCGGCCTGGCCTTCGAGAAGATGGCTCAGGCCTTCCTGTTCACCACGGCCGACCGGGCCGAGGGGATGCAGGCGTTCCTGGAGAAGCGGCCGCCCCGCTTCCGGGGGGAGTAGAGGAAGACCGGACCCCGGGACGGTGGGGGCGAGGAGAGAGCGATGGCGGAGAAGGAATCGAAGGCGAAGCAGAAGCGCCAGTTCGTGCGGTACGCGGCCTACCGGGTGGACCCTGCTTGGCGGCGCCTCCAGCAGGAGGAGCGGGACGCGTCCCGGAAGGAGTTCCTGGCGGCGCTGGAGGAGTCCAGTGCGACCATGATGATCCGGACCTACTCCTGCCTGGGCACCCGGGGGGACTGCGACTTCCTCCTCTGGACGGTCAGCCACCGCCTGGAGGCCTTCCTGGAGCTGCAGGCGCGCCTCCTGAAGACCGGCTTGGGGAAGTACCTGACCATCCCCCACTCGTACCTGGGGATGACGAAGCGGTCCGTGTACGTGGATCGG
The DNA here is from genome assembly GCA_022614955.1 of Candidatus Methylomirabilota bacterium. Classification (GTDB taxonomy): domain Bacteria; phylum Methylomirabilota; class Methylomirabilia; order Methylomirabilales; family JACPAU01; genus JACPAU01. The sequence goes on along the minus strand of JAKEHP010000069.1, from coordinate 5,323 downwards.
CACATCCACGAGGGGCAGGAGGGGGTTCGCCTGTCGGTCAAGCCCGGGGAGGCCAGGTACCTCTTCGTCTACCCCTTCGTGAAGACCCGCGACTGGTACCGGCTGACCCGCTCAGCGCGGCAGGGAATGATGGACGAGCACATCACCGTCGGGCACCGGTACCCCACGGTGAAGCTGAACACCACCTACTCCTTTGGCCTGGATGACCAGGAGTTCATCGTCGCCTTCGAGTCCGATCTCCCGGCCGATTTCCTGGACCTGGTGATGGAGCTACGGGAGACGGAGGCGAGCCGCTACACATCGCGGGACACTCCGATCCTCACCGGCATCGCGGTCTCCGCGGCGGAGATGCTGGATCTGCTGGGGTAGCGAGGGGAGTCTAGACGTAGCCCGCGGCGTAGGCGGTGGATTCCGCGGCGTACGCGGTGGATTCCGGGCTGATGGGCTTGAGGTGCGGATCCTCGTAGGTGTCGAGGCGGCCCTTCTGCCACTCCGGGGCCCGGTCCCGGCAGGCGAGGATCTCCTCCTCGATCTCGTCGAAGAACTCCGAGCGATGAATGCGCTTGCAGAAGATGCAACGGATCTCGTACATCGGCAGACCTACTCCCATACCCACCCGCAGGCGCACCGGGTCACCTCGCTGATGCTTTCCCGCCGCAGTCCCCGGCCGCACATCGGGCAGTAGCGCTCCCAGACCAGCAGCGCGTCCAGCTCCTTCGCCATCCGGTGGACCTCCTCCCGGAGCTTTGCCACCTGCACGGCGAGGCTGTCGAGCGCTGTCCTCTCGGTGTCTTGCATGGTCTCCATGGTCCCTCCTTCCCCGTCCCGGCCCCTGCCCCCTTTTCTGCCAGGGTGAGACGGGTCAAGAGCTTCGCCTATTCAGACGAGCAATCGGCGTGCCAAGATGCAGACCGTGGCAAATGCTGGGGTGGCAAGGGGTTAGTCGCGGCGGTGTACCGGGCAGAAAGGAGGGAGGGACCCCCAGTGACACTTCCTTATAACTTCTTCTGATTTGCCCCCGGGAAGGACACTGGCCAGGGGAGGGCCAGCTCAGAGGGAGAGAGGCCGGCAGGGGGGAACGGTCACCAACCGGCCAGTTCCGCCGGCCAGGGCGCCACCTCCCCACGCTCGTCGGGGCGGAGCGTCCCCCCCCGTGAGGGCCATGGCCCCCTCGGGGAGAGTCTCCCGGCCGCGGGCCGCGAAGGTGCCGCTGCACGAAACGGCGACATCGGCGAAGCGGAGGAGGCCGACGGCGCTAGGAAGGCGCCTCCCCCCGGGCCCGCCGGAGGAACTCCTCGATGTACAGACCCGCTGCGAGCTGCACTCCGACCGTGTGGCTCTTGAACTGGCAGCCGTGGGGAAAGGCTGAGGTGCCCTGCTCCTCCCGGGCCGTCCCGACCCACCGGACGCTCGCCTCCACCCGGACCGGGCCGCGGGTGGTGGCGAAGGTGAGGGTGAGCGCCGTCTCAGGGGGCAGGGCGGCCGGAAGGATGAGCCGGACGCCCCCCTCGCCGATGTCGGCCGTCCGGCCGCTCAAGGTGGGACCCCCGGCCCGCTCCACGGTCACGGGCAGTTCAAGGGTCACGCGAGCGTAGCGCCGCTTCACCTCCCTCCCCAGCCGCAGGAGGAAGGCATCCAGGTGGGCCCGGTCGGCCGGCCGGAGTGTCCCGAACACCAGGCCGTGGGGAACCTCCTGGTCGGGTGGGATGGGCGCTCCCACCCACTGGACCGTGGCCTCGAACTCCAGCGTCCTCCCCTCCAGCTCCAGCAGCAACCCGACGCGGGCCCCCGGGGCGAGCGGCTCGGGGAACAGAAGGGCCGTCCCCACGGCGCTGAGGTTGACCGTCCGGGAAAACCAGAACCTCGGGCTGCTCCCCGCCTCCCCGTGGCCGGCCCGGCAGAGGATGGGGAGGGTGACTGGGAAACGGAAGAGGCGACGGACCGTCTCCCACCCGCCCGGAGGCGGAGCGGCGTGCGGCGGGCCCTTCTGCGGCGGATCCTCGGCTGGCATCACTGGAACTATAGGGGCAGGTCCCGAGCGGGGCAACCGAAACCGTGGGCGACCGGGGAAAGGGGGTCCCGCGCCGTCGGCCAGGGCGGAACGCACCCGGAGGCGGCTCAGAGGGCTGCGGCCAGGACCTCGACCAGGTGCTTGGCGCGGCGGCCGGTGGCGTGCGCGATCTGCTGGCGGCAGGAAATGCCGGCGGCGACGATCTCCGTCTCCGGGCCTGCCGCCTGGACCGCGGGGAGGAGGCGCCGGCCCCCGATGGCCAGGGAGATGTCGTAGTGCTCCCGCTCGTAGCCGAAGGAGCCGGCCATCCCGCAGCAGCCGGAATCCACCTCCGCCACCCTGGCGCCCGGGAGCAGGCGCAGGACCCTGAGGGAGGGGGCGGAGCCGATCAGGGCCTTCTGGTGGCAGTGCCCGTGGAACAGAATGTCCCTCTCCCCCGGCCGAAAGGAGAGCTGGAGCGCACCCCGCTCGTGCAGGCCCAGGAGGAACTCCTCGATCATGAAGACGTGGCGGGCCAGGCGCTCCGTCCGGGCGTCCTCCACCAGGTCGGGATACTCGTCCCGGAACGTGAGGATGCAGCTCGGCTCGCAGCCGACAATGGGGACTCCCGCCTCGGCGTACGGGGAGAGCTGCTCGAGGTTGTACCGGGCATGCTCCCGGGCCCGCTCCACCATCCCCTTGGAAATCATCGGCCGGCCGCAGCACCGTTTCTCCGCCAGGATCACGTGGAAGCCGGCAGCCTCCAGGAGCGCGACCGCGGCGCGGCCGATCTCCGGATAGTTGTAGGTCATGAACGTGTCGTTAAAGAGAACCACCAGATCCCGCTCCCCCTTCGGCGCAGCCCCATTGCGCGCGGCGAACCACTGTTCGAAGGTCGGGCGAGCGAAGGGCGGGAGCCGGCGGCGGCGGTCCACCCCGACCAGCTTCTCCAACGCGAAGCGGACGGGCGCGCTGCCCAGCACCCAGTTGGACAGCGGCGCCGCGGCGCAGCCGAGCCGGCTCAGTGCGGCGATGTGGCCGAAGAGGCGCGCCCGGAGCGGCGTGCCGTGGGCAGCGTAGTAGTGGGCCAGGAACTCGTACTTCAGCTTCGCCATGTCCACGTTGGAGGGGCACTCAGCCTTGCATCCCTTGCACTCCAGGCAGAGATCCAGAACCTCGTACATCCGGTGGCTGGTCAAGGCCTCGGCGGGCAGGTGTCCGTTGATGGCGGCCCGGAGCGCGTTGGCCCGCCCACGGGTCGAGTGTTCCTCCTCCCGGGTGACCATGTAGGAGGGGCACATCGTCCCCTCGAGCTTCTTCTTGCAGACCCCGGCCCCGTTGCACAGCTCCACGGCCCGGTCGAACCCCCCCTCCCGGGCAAAGCTGAAATAGGTCTTGACCTGCCGCGCCCGGTAGCGCGGCCCGTATCGGAGGTTCTCGGTCATCGGGGGAGCGTTCACGATCTTCCCCGGGTTCATGATCCCGTGAGGATCGAACGCCGCCTTGACCTCCTGGAACGCCTTGTAGAGGGTCGGGCCGAACATCTTCTCGTTCCAGCAGGACCGGGCTAACCCGTCCCCGTGCTCGGCGCTCATCGCCCCGCCAAACTCCAGGACCAGGTCGCTCACCTGCTCGGCGATGGAGCGCATCTTCTCCACCTCGGGCGCCTGCTTCAGGTCAATGATCGGCCGGATGTGGAGGCACCCCACCGAGGCGTGGGCGTAGTAGGCGGCCGCGGTGTCGTGCGCCCGCACGATGGCATCGAACCGGCGAACATACTCGGCGAGGCGCTCCGGGGGGACCGCCGTGTCCTCGACGAAGGCAATGGGCTTCTGATCCCCCTTCATCCCCAGGAGGAGGCCCAGCCCCGCCTTCCGGACGCGCCAGATGTTCTGCTGGGTCTCGGCCTCCATGGCCCGCACGATGGTGGTCCCGAGGCCCGTCCTCCGGAGCCGGGCCTCCAGCGCCTCGATCTTGCCTCGGAGCTCCTCCGGGGAGGCGCCGTAGAACTCGACCAGGAGCAGGGCGGCGGGGTCACCCTCCACGAAGGTCATCCGGCGGGAGTACTCCAGGGACCCCTTGGTCAGGTCGAGGATGGTCTTGTCCACCAGCTCGACCGCCGACGGACCGCAGGGGAGGATCTCGGTCGTCGCCTCCATCGCCCCCAGGAGGGTGCGGAAGTGGACCACGGCCAGGGCGGTCATCTTCGGACGGGGGACCAGGTTCACCTTCGCCTCAACCGTGGCGGCCAGCGTGCCCTCGGAGCCCACCAGGATCTTGGCCAGGTTGAAGGGGTGCCCCTTGACGAACTCGTCCAGGTTGTAACCCCCAACCCGCCGCATGATCTTCGGGTACCGGGCTGCGATCTCGTCCCGGTGTCGCTCCGCCAGGTCCCGGAGGACGTGGATGACCTGCGCCTCCAGCCCGCTCCCCCGCACCTTGGCTGCCAGTTCCGCCTCCGTGAGGGCCCGCCCGCGGGTCTCCTCCCCGTTGCTCAGAATTGCGGTAAGCTCTAGAACGTGGTCAATCGTCTTCCCGTACAGGATCGAGTGGGCCCCGGCCGAGTTGTTGCCGATCATCCCCCCGATATTGGCCCGGTTGCTGGTGGCCACGTCCGGTGGGAACATCAGGCCGAACGGGCGGAGGTGGGCGTTCAGCTCGTCCAGGACCACTCCCGGCTCGATCCGGGCCCAGCGCTCCTCGGGGTTCACCTCCAGGATGCCGTTGAGGTATTTGGACATGTCCAGGTGGATGGCCCGACCGCACGCCTGCCCCGCCAGGCTGGTCCCGGCCCCGCGGGGCAAGACCGGCACCCCGTGGCGGCCGGCGATCTGGATTGTGGCGATGACGTCGTCCTTCTCGCGGGGGATCACCACTCCGAGCGGCTCGATCTCGTAGATGCTGGCGTCAGTGCTGTAAAGCACCTTCGTCATCGCGTCAAACCGCACTTCCCCGGCGACGCGCTCCTGGAGCTCGCGGATCAACGCCTCGAGAGCCATGCGACTCCGTCCTCACTTGTTCGGAAGATGCGGCAAACCCGGAGGGGATCCCATTGGCGCCCGCGGGGCGGTCTCAGGAGTCCGCTGCCCCCGTCCCGGCGGGAATTCTAGCACGGGGGGGCCGCCCCCGACAGCCGGGCCCCCCGGCCGAGCGGCGCCGGGCCGGGGACGCGGGCCTGGACCCGCCGGGCGGGCTGGTGTAGCATCGCGGCGTCTCGAGCGCGTGGCAGGGGGCAGGGCGTGATCTTCCATCCCCACTACCCGAAGTGGCTCCTGGGCCTCTTCGGCGGCTGGTGGCTCGTCTGGGCCATCAACCCCCTCATGTTCCACGACT
>JAKEHP010000460.1 GCA_022614955.1 Candidatus Methylomirabilota bacterium | reverse complement strand
GGTGGGAACCTGGCCGGAGCCGCCCATCCCGCCCCCGGGGTTCGCGGTGGCGAGAGGCCGAGGCACAGCGCGCAACCGCAGGGGCCTTCCCAGCCCCCAGAGCCGCTGGGTTCCCCGCGGGGACCGGGTCGCCTAGACGACGACCTGCCCGTCCCGGACAAGGACCTGCCCGTCCACGGTGACCGTGGGCTTCAGGAAGATCAAATCGAAGTGGAGGGGGCCGTGGACGTCGCCCCCGACGCTCATGCTGTCCCCGAGGCCGATGTGGGCGGTCCCCCACGCCTTCTTGGCCTCCCGCAGGGCCACCCCCAGGCGGCACTTGTCGTTCGTCCCGATGGCGAACTCGGCGACATTGTGGGCGTGCCCCCCGGCCCGATCCAGCGTCTCCATCAGGAGGGCGGCCTGCGGGCCGCCGCTCGTCCCGACAACCCGCCCCCCCTTCACCTCGACGGTGATGGTCTCGCTGACGAAGCCGAGCCCCCGGACCTCGATGCAGAACGGCTTCACGAGGCGGCCCTCGGCCGTCCCGGTGATGGGGGAGATGCCGGCCTCCCCGTCCGGTAACGCGGTGAGGGTCCCCTTCCGGTCGGCGTACCCGGCCAGCATGAACGCCTCGCGCCCCTCGAGGGACATCCTGAGGTCGGTCCCGTCCGGGGTCGTGAGGCGGGCGGCCTTCCCCCGGCTGAGGGCCTCGGTGAGGCGCCGACTCACCGTGGTCATCTTCCCATAGTCCACTGTCGCCCCGCCCCGGACCATCATGTCCTCCGTGAAGCCCCACATCTCCAGGAACCGCGCGCCGCGGGCGACCCCCTGCCGGAGGCCGGCGGTGTGGATAACGGCGAAGGAGGACTGGTTGATGATCACGTCGGACGCGGCGAAGGCTGCCCGGACCACTGGGGTGGGCTCGACAGAGCCCACGGGCCGCGGCGTAATGACCACCACGTGGACCTCGGCCCCGGCGGCCGCCCCCATGGCCGCGATCGCCTCAGTGATGCTCCGCGGGCACTCGGTATCGGTC
>JAKEHP010000459.1 GCA_022614955.1 Candidatus Methylomirabilota bacterium | reverse complement strand
TCCTTGAGCTGGGCGCCGGTGATCTTCACCATCGCGTCCATGATTCCCTGGAGCCGGGGGAATTGGCCCAGATACGCTCTCTCCCAAGCGAGGTATGGTTCGGGCAGGTCGTATCGGTCCTGGGCGCCAGCTCCGGCCAACCCGGCGTAGCCGGGGGCGAGCACCAAGAGTATGAGCGCGAAGGCAAGCCTTGCCATGACCGCTCCTCCTTCTGAAGGGCCGGGGCGACCCATCAGGATCTGCCGGCCCGCGTGCATCTGCCGCGACCTGTTGCCTCGAAACGTCTCTCTAACGCCCCGCATAAGCTGCGGCGTGCGAGCGCGGGCGTCAGTCGAGCGCGAGCGAGCCGCACGCCGTCAGCTTGATGCGGTGGTTAGGCGACCGCAGACTCAAGAATCGCCTCGGCGTCCACGGTGATCTCGACCGCATCTCCCACCACCACACCTCCGCCCTCCATGTCAGCGTTCCAGCTGACGCCGAAATCGCGGCGATTGATGGCGGCCGTCGCAAGGAACCCTGCTCGGGTCTTCGGCCCCTTGTCGATCCCGTCCTCCCACCAGGGAGTCTGCCATTGACCCAGGTACCGAACGTTGAGGATCACCTCGCACGTAACTCCCCGAATCGTCAGCTGTCCGAGGACGCGGTAGTCATGATCCCCCAGGAGATCGACCTTGCTGCTCCGGAAGTTGATCAAAGAATGGTTTCCAGTATCCAGAAAATCAGGGCTCCGCAGGTGGGCGTCACGATCCCGCTCACCAGTCCAGAGCGCGGCAGCGTCAATCGTTACCTCAACTGAAGAAGCAACGGGGTTTTCAGGATCGAACTCGAGGACGCCGCGAACATTCTTGAAGTGGCCGCGAACATAGGTGACCATCATGTGCCGGACGCAAAACTCAGCGGCGGTATGCCCTGGTTCAAACACCCATCGTGCCACGGCATGCTCCCTCTTCTGGCTCCCGTGGAGGTCGCCTAACGGATCGGCGCTCAGCTACGGCCGCGCGTGATGCTACCACGACGCGGGGGAGCTTAAGCCGCTCGCGTAGCTGAAGCCCGCGGTCGTCAGCTTCAGCGGCGTGTTAGACGGCCGGCTCTTGGCGCAACTCACACTCGAAGACGTAATGGCCGTGGCCGCCGTCATGGTTCCAGGCATCAGTTGCGGGGACCTCCACGAAGCTCTCACGGGTGCTGTCTCGCTCGATGATCTTCCGGCCGATGGCATCGGTGGATTCCTTCCACGGAGTCGTCTCAAGTAGGATGCGCCGTAGAAGCCACTGCCGGAACAGGTTGGGCATTCCCTTCTCGTTCTTAAGGCGTTCGAAGTAGAAGAACGGATCCACTCCGAGGTAGACCCGCCCGCCCACCGAAATACCTGGTTTCGCCCAGGGAGGGGGTTTCGCTTCCTGGAAGGCTGGGACACCAAAATCGACGACCCAGGCGGAGTCTGTGCAGACGACGATCTTGCCACGCGCCTCATGAAGGGCGTTGGTGAGATGCGAGAGGAGCGGAGTGGAGGACGCGTGGGAAGCGGCTGCCAGCTCGTGCGGGTAGAACTCGAGCGCGAACCGGTACTCCCGGCCAGCCTCGAACTCGCCGTAGTTTCCGTCCTGGATGATCCAGGCGGCCAAGCCGACGTGCAGCATCGCTTCAATTCCTCCGCAACACTCAAGATTCGAAGGAGAGTTTTGAGCGTCATGTAACACTCCGCCTAACTACCGTTTAAGATACGAAACGCCGCGGGACCGACTCCGCGGCGTCGTGCTTCCCCCCGCCGGGGCGGCCCCCGGTCGGCGCCCCGTCAGGCCAGGGGCTCCGTCGCGGGGGCTGCCTTCGGCCCCGCGGCTCCCCGGAGGAGCGCCTCCAGAACCTCGGGGAAGATCTCCTCGGTCTTTTTCCGCAGCGCCTCCGGTCCGACGTTGGCGATCGGGTGGGCAATGGGGACGAGGGGGACCTCCGGCATGCCGTAGTTCTTGGCGTGCTGGCGCCCCGCCTCCAGGAACATCGAGGTGACCACCGTGGCGGTCACCACCCCCTGTCGCTCCAGCAAGACCGCGTCGAGCACACTGCCCGACGTACAGGACCCTCACCCGCCGACCGCGGTGACCACCACATCGCAGGAGCGGGCAATCGCTCCCAGGAGCTCGTCTGGTGCCTTCTTGGTATAGAAGGCCTTGCGGCGCCAGATCGTCTCGGCAAACTCGTAGCGCTCGGTCAGCAGCTCCTGGAGCCGCTTCAGGATCTCGTCGGCCCGCTCTTTACTGTTGTCCAGGAAGCCGACCCTGAGCCCGTTCAGGCTCCCCCGCCGGGGAGCGAGGGGGCGGGTCTCCGCCTCCTCCTCCGCCGTCGGGTCGAGCACCACGATGCCGACCGCCGTCTCCTCACCGTGCATTCTGTTTCCCCTCAGTCTTCCCATCCCGGATTTCTGTCGCCGGGACCGCCGCGACCACCTTGGTCACGGCCCGGCTCCCCAGACGGCCCCACCCCGGGATGACCAGCGAGAACCGACCCACGCTCCCCCCGGCCACGATGACCAGGAGATCCTCGGCCCGGCTCACCACCGGGATCAGCGCGTTCTCGTCGGCCCGGTCAATCCACTTGGGCCAGTACTTCTCCCAGGTGGCGTCCCCGTAGTACTCCCCCCCCTGCTTCAGGCGGTGAAGCGGCCGCCGCGCCGTCTCGAAGAGGAACTGCTGGACGTCGCGCCGGCCCCACCCCTCCTCGGCCAGCGTCTGCGCGTGCTCCACCCCGATGACCACCAGGCACTCCCCCTGCTTGTACATGTTGTTGTTGCCCATGGTGGCCAACGTGTCGGCCACGGTGGTCAGGATCCCGCGCCCGGTGCGGCTCACGTGGTCGCTCACGCTGTGGGGCGCCTCGGCGGCAAAGAGGGTCACCGCGCTCTGGTCGGGGCGGAACCCCCGGCTCACGTGCAGCGGCTCCCAGGGGGAGGCCTCCTCCTGCTCCGCCACGCAGTAGGTGTACTTGCCCGGGTGCCCAAAGGTGGCCTTGTCGGTGAGGCCCGGCAGGCCGCCCCCCAGGTTGATCATGCAGAGGCGGACCGCCCGGCCGATGGTGGCGTTCGCCCGCCAGCCCTGTCCGAAGCAGTTGGGGCCTCCATTGATGTCCAGAGCCCGGCGGACCGGACCGTTCACGATGCACAGCGGCGCAGCCACGTGGGTGGTGGCCTGCACCCCGTTGAGATTAAATTCGTCGTCTGCGATCGCCTCGATGGCCGCGACCACCACCGGGAAATACTCGGGGCGGCAGCCGGCCATCACGGCGTTGATCGCCACCTTCTCCAGCGTCGCCACCCCATACCGGGGGGCCAGTCGGCCCACCACCTCCCCGGGCTCGCGCCCCAGGACCGTCAGCATCGCTTCCACCCGCTCCTCCGTGGGCGGGACGATCGGGAGGCCGTCGGTCCAGCCCTCGGCGGCGAACCGCTCCACCGCCGCGAAGTAGTCGGGCAGGCTCAGGCGTTGTGAACGGAGCGCGACGGTCGTCATGGGGCGCCCATCCCTCCTGTGGCTCGGCCACCATCTATGCAGGCTGCTTGCGTGACGTATATCCTACACAGCCCTGGACGCCCGCGCAACCCACTTTCGCACGCCCCATCCTCGGGACGAGGTCCCACCGACCCGCGAGGACCGCAACGCAGGTCGCCCCCCCGGCTTTACCCTTGACAAGCCGGAGAGGCGCGTGCTTCGATAGGGAGGTATTTTTTCCAGACACAGGAGGGGAGGAATGAATCTCAAAGGGAAGCGGATCGCGATCCTGGCCGAAAACCTCTATCAGGAGATGGAGCTGTGGGTCCCGTACTACCGCCTGAAGGAGGTCGGGGCCACCGTGAAGGTGATCGGGACCGGCTCAGCGAAGAGCTACACCAGCAAGCACGGCTACCCGGTGGCCGTGGATGCGGCGGCCGATGAGGTGAAGGCCAAGGAGTTCGACGCCGTCATCATCCCCGGCGGGTACGCCCCGGACCTGATGCGCCGCTCGACGGCCATGGTGGGGCTGGTCCGGGAGGCCTTCCAGCAGGGGAAGGTGGTGGCAGCGATCTGCCACGCCGGCTGGATGCTCTGCTCGGCCGGCATCCTGAAGGGGAAGACGGCCACCTGCTTCCACGCCATCAAGGACGACATGGTCAACGCCGGGGCCCGCTACGTGGATGAGGAGGTGGTGGTGGACGGCAACCTGATCACCTCCCGCAAGCCGGACGACCTGCCCGCCTTCTGCCGGGAGATCGTGAAGGCCCTGGAGAAGGCCGGCTAGGCCCGCCCCCATGGAGACCTCCCCCCGAATGCCCATGACCGTGGAGAAGCTGGTGCTGGCCCGCCCCCGGGGGTTCTGCGCGGGGGTGGACCGGGCCATTGACGTGGTTCGCCTCGCCCTCCAGCATTACCCCGGCCCCATCTACGTCCGCCGGGAGATCGTCCACAACGCTCACGTGGTACACGAGCTGCGGCAGCAGGGGGCCATCTTCGTGGAAGAACTGGACGAGGTCCCGGAGGGGGCCACGGTCATCTTCAGCGCCCACGGCGTCTCGCCGGAGGTGGTCGCGCAGGCCAAGGCCAAGGGGCTCCAGGTGATTGACGCCACCTGTCCCCTGGTGACCAAGGTCCACAACGAGGCTATCCGGTACGCCCGGGAGGGGCGCACGATCTTCCTGGTCGGGCACGAGGGCCACGACGAGGTCATCGGGACCACGGGGGAGGCGCCGGACCGGATCCTCCTCGTGAGTTCCGAGGCCGAGGTCGAGACGCTCCCGGTCCCGAACCCGGACAACGTGGCCGTCATCACCCAGACCACCCTTAGCGTGGACGACACGAAGGGGATTTTGGACACCCTGAGGCGCCGCTTCCCCCTCCTGAAGACGCCGCACAAGGACGACATCTGCTACGCCACCCAGAACCGGCAGGCGGCGGTCAAGGCCCTGGCCCCCGCCGCGGATCTCATCCTGGTTATCGGCTCCGACAACTCCTCCAACTCCACTCGGCTCCGCGAGGTGGCAGAGGCCTGCGGGACCCCCGCCCGCCTGATTGACGACGTGAGCGAGATCGAGCCGGCTTGGCTCCGGGGACCAAAGGTGGTCGGCATCACCTCGGGCGCCTCCGCCCCCGAGCACCTGGTGCAGACCCTCGTTGCCTTCTTCCGGACACAGGGCGTTGAGATCGTCGAGGAGATCGACGTCGTCCAGGAGGATGTGCGCTTCGCCCTCCCCGCCGAGCTGATGGCCGTCCGGCCCCGGGGCGCGGCCTAGGCCGCCGGAGTGGGGCCCCCGCCCCGCCGATACGCGCGTGACCCCCTTCGCTCGCTCCGCCACCCGCCGCCTCACCCGAGCCAGCCAGTCCAACTTCGCCTACAGCTTCTTCGTCCTCCCCCGAGCGCAGCGGGAAGGGATATACGCCCTGTACGCCTTCTGCCGGGTCAGCGATGACCTGGTGGACGCCGCCGCTTCCCCCGAGGCGGCGGCGGCGGCTCTGAAGGCGTGGCGGGAGGAGCTGGACCGGACCTTCGCCGGGGCGCCGGGCCACCCCGTCACCCGAGAGCTCCTCCGGGTCATCCGCCACTTCGCCCTCCCCCGCCCCCTCTGCGAGGCCATCCTGGAGGGGGTGGAGATGGACCTCACCCGGACCCGCTACGCCACCTTCGCGGACCTGGAGGGGTACTGCAGGCGGGTCGCGGTGGCGGTGGGTCTGCTCTGCCTGCGCCTCTTCGGCGCCACGGGGGAGGCGGCGGAGCACTACGCCTACCGGCTGGGAATGGCCTTCCAGCTCACCAACATCCTGCGGGATCTACGGGCCGACGCGGAGCGGGGGCGCCTGTACCCCCCGCAGGAGGACCTGCGCACCTTCGGCGTGCCCGAGGAGGACCTCCTGGAGGGGCGGGCCACGGCGCGGGTGCTGGACCTCCTCCGGTTCGAGGCCGCGCGGGCCCGCGGCTACTTCCGGGAGGCGGAGACGAGTCTCCCATCGGCCCACCGGCGGGTGCTCGCCGCGGCCGAGATCATGCGCGCCATCTACAGCCGCCTCCTCGCCAAGATCGAGGCCGACCCCGCCCGGGTCTTCCGGGAGCGGGTCGCCCTGAGCGCGCCCCGCAAGCTCCTGCTCGCCCTCGGCACCTCCCTCCGCTGCCGCGTCGGCTGACGGCCACCATCCCCGGAGCCCACTCTATGGGATCCGCCTCTGACCTGCGCAACATCGCCATCATCGCCCACGTGGACCACGGGAAGACCACCCTGGTGGACGCCCTCCTCTGGCAGAGCGGCATCTTCCAGGCGCACGAGAAGGTGGTGGAGTGCGTCCTGGATTCCCTCCCCCTGGAACGGGAGCGGGGCATCACCATCCTGGCCAAGAACACCGCCATCCGCTACGGGGGGGTGAAAATCAACATCGTGGACACCCCGGGCCACGCCGACTTCGGCGGCGAGGTGGAGCGGGCGCTCGCCCTCGTGGATGGCGTGCTGCTCCTGGTGGACGCGGCCGAGGGGCCGCTTCCCCAGACCCGCTTTGTCCTGAAGAAGGCGCTGGAGCGGGACCTCCCCTGCCTGGTGGTGGTGAACAAGGTGGACCGGCCCGACGCGCGCATCCGGGCTGTCGTGGACGAGATCTACGAGCTCTTCCTCGACCTGGACGCCAGCGAGGCGCAGATCAACTTCCCCCTGGTCTACACCGACGCCCGCCGGGGCACCGCGACGACCGACCCGGCGGTCCCCGGGACCAACCTGCGCCCTCTCTTCGACCTCATACTGAAAGCCCTCCCGGCCCCGGCCGCCGACCCCGGCGCCCCCCTGCAGGCGCTGGTGGCCAACCTGGACTACAGCGAGTACCTGGGGCGCCTGGCCCTCTGCCGGATCGTGGGCGGGCGGCTCAGGGCCGGCTCCCCGGTGGCCGTCTGCAAGCGGGACGGGCAGGTGGAGCCGGGGCGGGTGAGTACCCTCTACACCTTTGACGGCCTCCGCCGGGTGGAGACGACCGAGGCCCCCGCTGGCGACATCGTGGCCGTGGCCGGCATCGAGGGGATCTTCATCGGCGAGACCCTCGCCGACCCCGAGCGGCCGGTCCCCCTCCCCTCCATCCGGGTGGATGAGCCCACCATCCAGATGCTCTTCACCGTGAACGCGTCCCCCTTTGCCGGGCGCGACGGGAAGTTCGTCACCTCCCGGCAGCTCCGGGCGCGTCTGGAGCGGGAGGCGCTGGCCAACGTCAGCATCCGGGTGGAGGAAACCGAGAGCCCCGACGCCTTCGTGGTGATGGGGCGGGGCGAGTTGCAACTGGCCATCCTCATCGAGATGATGCGCCGGGAAGGCTATGAGCTCACCGTGGGCCGCCCCGAGGTCGTCACCCGGGTCCAGGCCGGCGTCCTCTCGGAGCCGGTGGAGCACCTGACCGTGGACTGCCCGGAGGAGTTCATCGGGGTGGTGGCCCAGAAGGTGGGGACCCGGAAGGGAAAGATGCTCCGGATGGTCAACCACGGGACGGGGCGGGTTCGGTTGGAGTTCCGGATCCCCGCCCGCGGGCTCCTCGGGTTCCGGGGGGAATTCCTGACCGACACGCGGGGGACCGGGATCCTGAACACCCTCTTCGACGGGTACGAGCCGTGGCAGGGGAAGATGGCCGGGCGGGGGACCGGGGCGCTGGTGGCAGATCGGGCGGGGGTGGCGACGGCGTACGCCCTGCACCACCTGGAGCCGCGGGGGACCCTCTTCATCGGGCCCGGGACACCGGTCTACGAGGGGATGATCTGCGGCGAGAACGCGAAGGACGTGAACCTGGACGTGAATGTGACCAAGGAGAAGAAGCTCAGCAACGTCCGGGCCTCCACCGCGGATGAGGCGATCCGGCTGACGCCGCCGCGGCTGCTCGGCCTGGAGGCGGCCCTGGAGTGGATCGGCGAGGATGAGGTGGTGGAGGTCACGCCCCAGGCCATCCGGGTGCGCAAGCGGCTCCGGACGGCTTCGGAGCGGGCGCACGCCCGGAGCCGCGTGCCAGGCGGGGCGCCGCGCGAGCCAGCGGGCAGCGCCTAGCGGGCGTGGTGGTCCACGCCCTCGTGCGCCTTGATGAAGCGCACAATCCGGTTCTCGTCGAACTCCTGCATCCGGTCCAGAACGGTCCAGGCGCTGAGGACGATC
>JAKEHP010000458.1 GCA_022614955.1 Candidatus Methylomirabilota bacterium | reverse complement strand
CTCCTCGGGCCCTCCGGCTGCGGGAAGACCACCGTCCTCCGGATGATCGCCGGCTTCGAGACCCCGACCGCAGGCGACCTGCTGGTGGGCGGGGTGCGGATTAACGATGTCCCGCCCAACAAGCGGGGCCTGGCGATGGTCTTCCAGAGCTATGGCCTCTTCCCCCACATGCGGGTGGCGGAGAACATCGGCTACGGCCTGAAGGTCAGGAAGCGGCCGCCGGCGGAGATCACCGAGCGCGTCCGTGCCGTCATGGCGCTGACCGGGCTCTCCGGCCTGGAGAGGCGCTATCCCGGGCAACTCTCGGGCGGACAGCAGCAGCGGGTGGCGGTTGCCCGGGCGATCGTGGGGGAGCCGAGCATCCTGCTGTTCGACGAGCCCCTGAGCAACCTGGACGCCAAGCTCCGAGTCCAGATGCGCCTGGAGATCCGGGCCCTCCAGCAGCGCCTCGGGATCACCGGCATCTACGTGACGCACGATCAGGAGGAGGCGATGGTCTTGGCCGACCGGATCGTGATCATGAATCGGGGGCGGGTCGAGCAGGTGGGACCGCCGCAGGAGATCTACGCCCGGCCCCGCAGCCGATTCGTGGCCGACTTCATCGGCAAGGCGAACTTCCTGGAGGCGGAGGTCCTGGGACGGGACGGGGACGGCCTGCGGGTCCGGCTCCTCGGCCAGGAGATCCGGGTGGCCGACGGCGATGCCGCACCCGGCAGGCGGGCAACCGCGGTCGTCCGGCCGGAAGGTGTGGAGGTGGGCCCGCCCGGCAGCGGCCCCTTTGCTGGGCGCATCGCCGGCGTGGTGTACCTCGGGGCGCAGGTGGCCTACGAGGTGGAGGTCGCGGGGACGCGCCTGCTCGCCGAGATCCCGAACCCCCAGGAGCGCGGCCTCTACCCCTGGGGCGAGGCGGTGGGGGTGCGGCTGCTCCCCCGGAGCCTGCACCTGTTGCCCGAGGCGTGAGGATGCGCTTTGCCGTCTGCCCCGAGATGCTTTTCCCCGACCTGCCCTTTCTCACGCGCGTCGAGCGGGTGCGGGCCGCGGGCTTTGACGCCATCGAGATCTGGGGTTGGAAGAACAAGGACCTGGACAGCCTGGCCCGCCTCACGCAGCAGGCCGGCCTGCACGTCGTCGCTATGAGCGCGGCCCGCCAGGCCTCCCTGATCCAGCCTCCGCCCGCGGAGAGCAACCGCCGCGAGGTGGAGGAGACGCTCGCCGTGGCCGAGCGCCTGGGCTGCACCCGCCTCGTGCTGCTCTCCGATGCCCTGGAGCCGGATGGCTCCGTCCGGAGCGCCTATGCCCGCCTGACCCTGAACGAGAAGATGCGCAACGCCCTGGTGAACCTCCGGGACTTGGCGAAGGTAGCCGAGGATCGTGCCGTCACGCTCCTCCTCGAGCCCCTGAACAACCGGGTGGATCACCCCGGCATCTTCCTTCAGAGTTCCGCGATGGCCTTCACGCTGGTGGAGCAGGTGGGAAGCCCGCGCCTCCGGGTCCTGTTCGACTGCTACCACATGCAGGTGATGGAGGG
>JAKEHP010000457.1 GCA_022614955.1 Candidatus Methylomirabilota bacterium | reverse complement strand
CCAGGCCCTGCAGGACCGGATGGAGGTGCTCAGGCTCCCCGGCTACACGGAGCGGGAGAAGGTGGAGATCGCCACGCGGCACCTGGTGGCCAAGCAGATAAAGGCCCACGGCCTCAGCGACCAGAACGTGGCCTTCACCGAGGAGGCGCTGCAGGAGATCATCCGGCGCTACACGCGCGAGGCCGGCGTCCGCAACATGGAGCGCGAGATCTCTTCCATCCTGCGCAAGGTGGCGCGCCAGGTGGTGCTGGAGGGCACGTCCTTCCGGGCGGAGGTCACGCCGGAGAGCGTCCTCACCTACCTCGGCGTTCCCCGCTACCGCACCTCCCGGCAGGAAGAGCGCAACGAGATCGGCACCGCCACCGGCCTGGCCTGGACGGAAGTGGGCGGGGAGATCCTCCCCATCGAGGTGAGCCTCATGCCGGGCAAGGGGCACCTCATCCTCACCGGCAAGCTCGGCGACGTGATGCAGGAGTCCGCGCGCGCCGCCATGTCCTGGGTGCGCTCGCGGACCGACGAGTACGGCATCCCCCGCGACTTCCACCGCAAGGTGGACGTCCACATCCACGTGCCGGAGGGCGCCATCCCCAAGGACGGACCCTCCGCCGGCATCACCATCGCCACCGCCCTCGTGTCCGCCCTGAGCAAGGTCCCGGTGCGGCGCGAGGTGGCCATGACGGGGGAGATCACCCTGCGGGGCAAGGTGCTGCCCATCGGCGGGGTGAAGGAGAAGCTCCTGGCCGCGCACCGGGTGGGCATCACCACCATCGTGCTGCCCCGGGAGAACGAGAAGGACCTGGCCGACGTGCCCAAGGTCGTGCTGGACGCCATGACGGTGGACCTGGTGGAACACGTGGACGAGGTGCTGAAGGTGGCCCTCGTTCCGCCCTCCAGTCCTCCGGCGCAGGAAGCGGCCGAGCCGCCGGCCCTGGGAGACGTGCAAGGCGGCGTGACCCACTAGTGTCCCGTCTCCGAAATCCCTTGGCATTCGAGCGCCGACGCATCCCGGCTCGCTTCGTTGCTCGTCGGTTGCATAT
>JAKEHP010000068.1 GCA_022614955.1 Candidatus Methylomirabilota bacterium | reverse complement strand
CCGAAGGAGGGGACCGGCTACGAGATCGGGGCCATGTCGCTCATCAAGGGGGGGCCGGAGCCGGAGCTGGCCAAGAAGTTCATTGATTGGGCCCTCTCCGTCCGGGCCCAGGACCTGATGCAGCAGTGGTTCCGGATCCCGCTGAATCCGAAGGCCACCGTGGCGCCCGGGGCCGTCAAAGCGGACCAGGTGAAACTCATCAACTTCGACGCCGTGAAGGCGGGCGATGAGAAGGACCGGCTGATCAAGCGGTGGCGTCAGGAGATCGGCCAGTAGCGGCGTGCGACCGGGAGCGCGACCCGGATGGCGACAATTTCGTTCGACGCCGGGGCGTCAGCCTATGACCGCATCGCCGGCCGGTGGTCGCGCCTGTACATCCCGACACTGCTGGCTGGTGCCAGCATCGCGGCCGGGCAGCGAGTGCTCGATGTGGCCACCGGGACCGGGGAGGCGGCTGTGCTGGCGGCCTCCCTGGTCGGGCCGTCGGGGAGAGTCCTCGCTGTTGATATCTCGCTGCCGATGCTCCACTTGGCGCATGCGAAGGCTGCCGGCAGGCCGATTGCCCTGGCCGCCATGGACGGTCAGGTGTTGGCCTGCCGGGACCGGAGCTTCGATGCCGTCATCTGTCAGCTTGGCCTGATGTTCTTTCCCGATCTCTCGCGCGGGCTCGTGGAGTTTCGGCGCGTCCTGCGCCCGCGGGGGCGCGTGGCGGTGTGCGTCTGGTCCACCCCGGAGCGCGTCCCGATGTTCGGCATCCTCTCAGAGGCTCTCAGCCGGCACCTGCCCGCCCAGCGGGAGCTCCTCCACCTCTCCTTCTCGCTCGCGGATCCCCGCCGGCTCGAACGGGTGCTTGCCGGCGCCGGGTTTCACGATGTCCGCGTGAGCGGGGAAACGCGGAAGATCGTCTTCGAGTCTTTCAAAGAGTACTGGGAACCGGTCGAGGCGGGAGGCGGGCGGTCGGGGCAGGTGTATCGGGGACTCTCGGAGGGAACGCGTCAGGCCGTCCGGGAGGAGGTAGGGCAGCGCCTGTCGCAGTTCGAATCCGACGGACGGCTCGTGATGGAGGCGGAGGCGCTCTTCGGCCTGGCCAGCGGATAGCGAGGCGGTGGTGAGGATGCGTCGGGGCGCGGGAGGAGAGGGCCGTGTCTGACCTGCGCCGGCTGCTGCGGGAGCCGCTCCTGGCGGCCATCATCGCCGCCGTGGGGGCCGCCCTCATCCTCTTCGTCCTGCTCCCCCTCTTCAAGGTCTTCCAGATGTCGGTGCGGACCGAGGGGGGGTATGGCCTCCAGGTCTATCGCGAGCTGCTCAGCCAGCCCTTCAACCGCCGCCCCCTGCTGAACAGCCTCCTCCTGGGTGTCCTGGTGGCCGTCGTCGGGACGGCCATCGGGTTCCTCTACGCCTTCGCGGTGGCCCGCACCGACATCCCCGGCCGCCGTTTCTTCCGCGTCATCGCGACCTTCCCCATCATCTCTCCGCCGTTCGTGATCGCGTTAGCCGCGATCCTCCTCTTCGGCCACAACGGGTTCGTGACCCGGGTCATCCTCCGGGGGGCCTGGGACCCGGAAATCTACGGCCTGAAGGGGCTCCTCCTGGTGGAGACCCTGGCCTACTTCCCGACGGCGTTTCTCGTCATGCTGGGGGTCCTCCAGGCCATTGACCCGGCGCTGGAGGAGGCCTCGCTTAACCTGGGGGCTTCCCGCTGGCAGGTCTTCCGGACGGTCACCCTGCCCCTTGCCGTCCCCGGATTGGCCAGCGCGCTCCTCGTCGTCTTCATCGAGTCGCTGGCCGACTTCGGCAACCCGATCATCCTCTCGGGGAACTTCCACGTCCTGTCGGTCCAGGCCTACCTGCACATCACCGGGATGTACGACATCGCCGGCGGCACTGCCCTCGCAATCCTTCTGCTTTTCCCGTCGCTCCTGGCCTTCGGCCTCCTGAAGTACTGGGTCGGGCAGAAGTCCTACGTGACCGTGACGGGGAAGCCCTCGGCCGGGCGGGTCCCAACGGTCGGGCCGGTCGGCCGGCGGGTCCTCTTCGGCCTCTGCTGTCTCTGCTCGGGGGCCGTCCTGCTCTTCTACGGGACGGTCCTGTTCGGCTCCTTCGTAGTGCTGTGGGGGGCCGACTACCGCTTCACCCTGAAGCACTACGCCGACGTCTACCTGGTGGGCTGGCCCTACATCAGGGATACCCTCCTCCTGGCCACGGTGGCCACCCCAGTGACGGGGCTCCTGGGGATGGTCGTCGCCTTCCTGGTGGTCCGGCGGCGGTTCGTCGGGCAGGGGCTCATGGAGCTCACCTCTATGCTCACCTTCGCTGTTCCCGGGACGGTCGTCGGGATCGGCTATGTCCTGGCCTTCAACCAGCGCCCCCTGCTCCTCACCGGGACGGCCGCCATCATCGTTTTGCTGTTCATCTTCCGAAACGTGCCGGTCGGGATCCGGGCCGGGGTGGCGGCGCTCCAGCAGATTGACCCCGCCATCGAGGAGGCGGCCACGAACCTCGGGGCTGGGGCGGTCCGGACCTTCGCGACCGTGACGCTCCCTCTCCTGACCCCGGCGTTCCTCAGCGGCCTCGTCTACTCCTTCGTCCGGTGCATGACGGCCATCTCGGCCGTCATCTTCGTGGTCTCGGGGCGCTGGAACCTCATCACGGTCGCCATCCTCGGTCTTGTCGAGAACGCCGACCTCGCCCAGGCGGCGGCCTTCTGCGTTGTGTTGATCGCACTGGTCCTCCTGGCGCTGGCCCTGATCCGCTTCGGGGTGGGGCGCGTGGCCGGGGCGGCGCCGGTCCTGGAGCCTGGCACGTAATACAGGCCTCGCCCTCTTGGAGAGGCGAGGCTGGCAGGTTTGAACTGTACTACGGGTCGTGCTGGAGGAACTCGGTCAGGGTAATTTTGGCTTGCTTCAGGATCTTGGCGAGAGTCGAGCGCTTCATTTCGCCGGAGTGGTAGGGTACTGAGAAGTGGACCGTGCGGTCGGTCGGGTGCGTGAAATAGTAGTGGCTGCCCTCAATATGATCAAGGATGTACCCCGCGTTCTGAAAGGTCCGAATGACCTTTCGCGGTTTGAGAGCGGGGACGCGGGGGCTCACGGGGCGTCAGACGGTGACGGCCACCCGCTCGGTGATGGGACGTCCGAGGTCCGCCTTCGTCTCACGGGGGATGGGCTCCCGGTGCTTACGCAATACCTTCAGGTACCCCCGGATCGCTTCCTTCACGCGGTCCCTGGCCTCCTCGAGTGTATCGCCTTCGGTGATCACCCCGGGCAGCATCGGGACCGTGACCGTGTAGCCGCCCTCGGCGGCAGGCTCAAACAGCACGGTGTAGGTGTGCACGTTCGCCTTGACAACCTTTCGGTGAGAAGTTTTTTTCTTTCGCATCAAGATATTCCTCCACGCGGGTCTTTAGCAATCGCATTCTTGCCAGTGTAGGATGGCAGCCGAAGGGGTGTCAACGGAAAGCGGCAGCCCGAATTGAGAAAATTAGCGGGTCAGCGAGACGCCTCGGGGGACGAGGCCGCTGGATCCGTCAGACGCCTGAGAGTGCTATAGAAGGGAGCGAGGCGACGGAAGCGATGGGGGGCGCATGGGCGGCAGCCCGGTCAGCCTGAAGGGGGTCACGAAGGTCTTCGCGGGGCGGGGCGGCGGGGAGCCCGTCACCGCGGTGGACGCGGTCTCCTTCGACGTCAAGGCGGGGGAGCTGGTCACGCTCCTCGGGCCCTCCGGCTGCGGGAAGACCACCGTCCTCCGGATGATCGCCGGCTTCGAGACCCCGACCGCAGGCGACCTGCTGGTGGGCGGGGTGCGGAT
>JAKEHP010000067.1 GCA_022614955.1 Candidatus Methylomirabilota bacterium | reverse complement strand
TATCCTCCTTACATGTCATACATGCAATGCAAGTATACCTATCCGATCCACGTGCTGTCAAGATTGGTTCGGATCATCAGGAATCGGGCCGAGGATTCGGGAGGGCAACCAGGGCTCGTTTCGGTCCAAGGCCGTCAGAACACTGGAAAGAAATTGACCTGGGCAAGGTCGGTGTTGTGAAAAAGGTCTCAAACGGTATGTCAAGTTTGAACTTGACAGGTTGTGCACATGTGGGTAACTTCGTGGACACTTCTTGATTTCCTCGCCCAGGTTATCGAATTCGTAAGGGCCTCCGGGTAAATTCTGACCGCTCGCCCTCCCCAGCTCCTGGCACCCGGAGAGAAACTGGGGGTCCCGGAGCGCGCCGTATTCCCCTTATCCACAGTATTGCAGGCTGTAGGGCCTGCAGTTCGTCGGTTATCCACAGTTCAGCAAGTCACCGGCTTGCGCGGGAGGGAGGTCCATGCGCAGCCAGGATCCGTCACATAGTCGCACTGATCTCATCCTTGATAGTCTCTCCGGCGGTGTGATGGCGGTTGACTGCTCCGGGACCATCACCTACCTGAACGCCGCCGCCGCCCACACGCTTGCCCTGCAGCCCGACACCGCCCTCGGCAAGCCCCTCGCTATCTTCCTCGGCCACGCCGCCACGGAGGCCCTGCACCTCGACGACGTCTTCGCCGGCCAGACCTACGTGAACCGCGAGACCGAATGGCTGCGGGCTACCGGGGAGCCCTGCCTCATCGGCTTCTCCGCCTCCCCCTGCCGCGACCCCGACGGGACCATCACCGGGGCCGTCATCTCCTTTCTCGAGATTGGCTCCCTGCTCGTCCAGCGCCGGGAGCAGGCCCGCTCTGAGCAGCTCGCCGCCCTCGGCCTCATCGCCGCTGGCCTCGCCCACGAGGTCCGTAACCCGTTGGCCGGCCTGCGCTCCACCGCTCAGGCCATGGCGAAGAAGCTGCCTGCCAAGAATCCCCAGCGCGCCTACCTCGACCGGATGCTTTCCGAGATTGACCGGATTGACACGCTCCTGCGCACCTTCCTTCAGTACGCCCGCCCGGCGCGCCCGACCCTCAAGCCGGTCCCCCTCCCCGACGTCATCGGCAGCGTGGCCACCCTCCTCCGGGAGCAGTTCGCCACCCGCCACGTCCGGCTCAGCACCGAGTTCCCCAAGCAGAACCCCCGGGTCATGGGAGACCCCCAGCAACTGCAGCAGGTCTTCCTGAACCTGTTCCTGAATAGCCTCCAGGCCATGGGCAACGGCGGGGAGATCCGCGTCCAGGCGCGCTGGCTGGAGGAGGCCCTCGCGTGGGAGGTGCGCGTGCACGACTCCGGCCGCGGCATCCCGGCCGAGCACCTGGCCCAGGCGTTCACGCCGTTCTTCTCCACCACGCCCCAGGGCTCGGGCCTGGGCCTCGCCATCGTCCAGCAGATCGTCCGGGAGCACCGGGGCCAGGTAACCATCGAGAGCCGAGCCGGGAAGGGGACAACCGTCACCGTCCGTCTCCCGGCCGCCTCGGCTCCGCCCGGGCCCCCGACAGCGCATTGATCCCTGGGGAAGCCGCTGCCTGGCGGGCGCTCCCTGACCGAAG
The DNA here is from genome assembly GCA_022614955.1 of Candidatus Methylomirabilota bacterium. GTDB lineage: Bacteria > Methylomirabilota > Methylomirabilia > Methylomirabilales > JACPAU01 > JACPAU01. The sequence goes on along the minus strand of JAKEHP010000067.1, from coordinate 496 downwards.
TTTCTGCCTCATCTTCCTCTGCACTGGGCCCATGGCGACCATCCTCCTGGTGGACGACGACCCCCTGCTCCGGGGGAGCCTCGCCGAGGACCTCGGTGCCCACGGCCACGAGGTCGCCGTCGCCGAGACCGGCGCCCACGCCTTCTCCTTCCTCGAGCGCCTCCCCATTGACCTGCTCCTCACCGACCTCCGCCTCCCCGACCTGACCGGCCTCGCCCTCCTACACGAGGTGCGCGTCCGCCGCCCCGAGATCCAGGTCATCATCATGACCGCCTTCGGCGACATCCCCACGGCCGTCAAGGCCATCCAGGACGGGGCCTATCACTTCCTCCCAAAGCCGTTCGACTTGGAGGAACTCCACCCCCTCCTCACGCGGGCCCTTGAGACCCAGCGCCTCCGCCGGGAGGTGGCCACCCTCCGCGCTCAGCAGTTCGGCGACCCCCACATCCCCGGCCTCCTGGGGGAGAGCCGGGCCATCCAGGATCTGCGGCTCCTG
>JAKEHP010000456.1 GCA_022614955.1 Candidatus Methylomirabilota bacterium | reverse complement strand
CGCGGCGAGCTGTGACCGGATCATCTACGCGGTGATCCATCATCTGAATACCAGGTGGGAGCGACCCACGGGTCGAGAATTTACACAGAACTCTTGACACTACCGTGTAATCAAGCTCTTGACATTTCCAAAGGCTAGTGGCATGCTGAGGCCCCTTATTTGAGGAGCGGCTGCAGGGGCAGAAATGTATCGCGGTGGGGAGGCGTGGAACGAAGTCGAGCTGGCCAACTTCGCTCACGTGAGGGAGTGCAACGATGGGACAGATGATGGGAAGTCGAAGGACATCCCGGCTGGCGCTGCTTTCTATTTCGGCGTGTCTTATCATTGCTGGTTGTGCGGGGGCCAAGCCATACCGTTCTCAGATCGATAGCATGAAGGCCGAACTGGCCGAGGCCAGGGCGGCTGGGGCCGAGAGGCTGGCGCCGGAGGAATACGCTCGCGCGGAGGCGTGTCTGGATTGGTGGACCCACTATGTGACGCAGTTCGATCACATCGGTGATGCGACGACCGCCAATCTCCCTAACAGGTGCGCCGCCGACCTTCGGGCTCTCAAGAGCACCATGCTCGCCGCCGCGATGGTGCCGGCGGCTCCTCCACCTCCGCCCCCCCCGCCTCCCCCTGCGGCGCCGCCGTCGCCGGCGTTCGAGGGGATCTACCCGAAGTGGGGGCCGGGGGATGCGCCGCCAAAGCCTGTCGTGGCCGAAGCGCCGCCTCCCGTCGTGGTGGCCGAAGCGCCGCCGCCCCCGCCTCCCGTTGAGCCGCCGCCTCCCCCGCCCGTGGTGGCCGTTCCGCCTCCGCCCCCAGCGGACGAAGGGATCCGCCCGAAGTGGGGCCCGCTAGAAGCCCCGCCCCCGGCGGCTGAAGCGCCCCCTGCGCCCGCAGAGGCACCGCCCCCTGCGCCCGCGCCCCCGCCTCCCGTAGCCGAGGTACCGCCCCCTGCGCCCGCGCCGCCGCCACCTCCGGTTGCGGTGGTCCCACCACCGGAAAAGGAGAAGGAGCCTTCGCTTGATGACGTCCTCTTTGACTACGACAAAGCTGAAATCCGGCCGGACGGAAAGGGCAGTCTCGACAAGAACGCAAAGTGGCTGAGGGAGCATCG
>JAKEHP010000455.1 GCA_022614955.1 Candidatus Methylomirabilota bacterium | reverse complement strand
TGCTTCGCCCACGTGCGGCATGGCCGGCGCCAGATCGTCTTTGTCACGGGCGACGCGGGGATCGGCAAGACGACCCTGGTGGAGGCGTTTGTGCACCAACTGGGAGCAGAGGCGGGGCTGTGGGTGGGCCGGGGGCAGTGCATCGAACACTATGGGACGGGCGAGGCGTATCTGCCGGTGCTGGAGGCGCTGGGACGGTTGGGGCGGATGTCTGACGGTGCACCGTTGGTGGCCTGCCTGCGCCAGTATGCCCCCCTCTGGTTGATGCACCTGCCGGCGCTCCTGCCCCTGGAGACACGGGCGACCGTCCAACACCAGGGCCAGGGGATGACGCGGGAGCGCATGGTGCGGGAGTTAGCGGAGGCATTGGAGGCGCTGACCGTTGAGCGCCCGGTGCTGCTGGTGCTCGAAGATCTGCACTGGAGCGACCCATCCACTGTGGAGGCCCTCGCGCTGCTGACGCGGCGGCGGGAGACGGCGCGGCTGCTGGTGCTGGGGACGTATCGACCGGCGGACCTCATCATCCACAACCACCCGCTCAAGCGGGTCAAGCAAGAACTGGTGATGCACGGGCACTGTACGGAAGTCCCCCTGGGTGGTCTGCGCCAGGAGGCGGTCGCCGCCTATCTGGCCCAGCGCCAGGCGGCGCCGGAGGGGCGTGAGGACCTCGCGGCCTTCGTGTATCGACGGACCGAAGGGCATCCGTTATTCATGGTCCAGGTGGTGGACTATCTGGTGCAGCAGGGCATTTCCCTTACCTCCGCCCCGCCAGCCGCGGATAGGGCAGAGCTCCTGCTACGTAACCTGGAAGTGCCGCAGGGACTCCGCGGGCTGATCGACGCCCAGATAGAGCAGTTGGTGAGTACCGAGCAAGAGGTGTTACAGATCGGGAGTGTGGCGGGGGTGGAGTTTGCCGTGGCGAGTATCGCGGCGACGTTACCGGCCTCCCAAGACGTCGTGGAAGCGGTCTGCGACCGGTTGGCGCGGTGCGGACAGTTCCTGGAGGAGCGGGGGCTGGCGGAGTGGCCGGATGGGACAATAAGTGGGCGGTATGGATTTC